>CAXBPL010000025.1:0-38067 GCA_963977615.1 uncultured Polaribacter sp.
TGTAAGCTTGATGAAAATTTTGCGAAGACAACAAAAACATCGTTCTACTTTGTTGCGATTTACTTTTGTAAGATTTGTAAATCATCTCACCATAATCCGCTTTTAACTCCTTTAAACTTTTGTTTAATTTTGTAATTTCACGTTCGTTTGCTCTTATTTCAGTTGATAAAAGTTTCGCCTCTAAATTAATAGTATTTATTAATTTGTTTCTAACTGCTATTTTTTGGTTGATGTCTTTTAAATCTTCTAAGGCGTTTTTTCCTTTTTTTGTTTCACTAAAAAGCAACTTGTTTAACTTTACAATTTCTGCTTTATATTTTTCTCGCTGATTTTCCAGCTCTCTTTTTGTTTGACTAAAAACAGACAAACTCATCAAGAAAACCAAAGAAAAGACAATATGAAACTTTAGATTTTTCATTAAAATGTAAGCTGTTTATAACCACTAGGAATATTAAAAGACATATCAACATCTGTATCAAATTCTACAGATTTATACTCTAAATCAATTGCAGTAACTTTTTTAGCATTTTTTGCTTTGATGTTAATTCCTGATGGAAAAATAACATTATCTATTAAGTTATAAGATGGATATTTTACATCTAATCGTAAATCTTTTTCTGCATTTACGATCGATTGTTCATCTAATTTAAAATGTGCAGGATTTATGGTAAAGAAAATATCGAATAATGCTGCCTGTTTTTCTGGCGATAAAACATATCGATTATTTACAATATCTACATTTTGGTCTTCCTCTTTTAAATTTAATAGAGATTGCCCTAAAAATAAATTTTGCAATTGTTCAAAATTAATTTCTACTCCTAACAATTCTTTCATCATCGAAAAATCGCCTTCAAAATAATGTTTAAAAACAGAGGAATAATATTTGACAGAAGTTGGTGTAATTTCTGCTTTAAAAACAGTTATAAACTTGGTTCCTTTCAACCAAATAACCTCATCTTTTTTCATTTTCATTTGCACAGACAAACCTTGGTTGGTTTTTCCATTATCAAAATTCACTTTTAATTTTGCATCCAAAGTTTTCTTATCAAAACTAGCAGCCATGTGTTTTTTTGCTACTTTTTTGGCAGAAATATCTTTGGCTGTTGCATTCGCATCAATCATATTTTTTGTTGTTTTACAAGAAGTAAAAATTATTGTAAAAAGGAGTATGTATTTGAAGTACTTCATTTTTTAACTTTTCAATTTATCAGCTTTCTGTTGATATTTATTTTCTTCTATTAAATTACCCAAACCCTTGTAAGCTTTAGCCATTTCAATATAAAAATTGGCTTCCATTTCACCTTCTATTACAAAATCGAACCCATTCTCTAAAACAGATAACGCTTCTTTATGGTTTTTCTGATAATTTAATGCTTTTCCTTTCATTAAATATACATAAGGTTGTGCAGGAAATAACAAAATACCTTCTTCACTAAATTTTAATAATTCAGTTATATTTTCTTCAGAAATCTTTAAAATTTGTTCTAAAACTTTATAAGATTTTTCTGTTTCAAACTGACTAATTAAAGAAGTAATGTCTGGTAATTTCTTTTCCTCAGCCTTTGGTGCTTTTCTCTTTTCCAAACTCGCTTTCAAACTTTTTAAATTCGCTGAAAGCAAATTTTCATCCTCCAAAACATTCATTAAAGAAATTGCTTCTTTATACTGCCTATTATACAAATAAAGACGCACTAAAAAGGATCTTTCTTTAGGTTTTAAAGTAACTATTTTTTGTTGTGTTTTAATAGCCGCTTCAAGATTATTTTCTTGTTGATAAATTTTAACCAAATGTTTTAACATCCAAACATTATCAACATCTTGTTGCAACGCTCTTTCTATGTATTCTTTGGCTAATAAAGAATTTTTTAATAATAGATGATTTTTAGAAAATTCAAAAAAAACAGCAACATCATTATCTAATAACTGGTTACAGTTTTCTAAATTTTCTAACGCTTTTTGATAGTTTCCAATCGCTTTTTCTGAAAGTGCTTTAAAAAAGAATTGTTGAAATTTTAATTCGGCTTCTTCAGATAAATCTTCATTTGCAGGAATGCTATCTTGCGCATTTATAAAAATAGAAAAAAAAGTAAAGAAAAAAGAGAAAAGAGCCAACCTTATTGTATAAAATTGCCTCTCTTTTCTTACTTCTTTATTCTTAAATCTTAAGTTCATTAAGTTAATTCTGTATAATCGCCAATACTTACAGAGCTATAAGCTGCATTGTATTTTGCATGATTACCAATCATTGCATTTGTTAAATTAGCATTCGAAATCTCTACATTTTTTTGTATCAACGAATTTGTTATGGTAGAATTTGCAACCACACTATTTTCGCCTATAGAAACGTATGGACCAATTTTTGAATCTTTTAAAACTACATTTTTACCAATGTAACAAGGTTGTATAATTTCTGAGTTTTCTAAAACTACATCATCAGAAACTAAATTATTACCAGCTTCATGCTCAAAACCAAGTGTTTGTGTGTTGGTATCTACAGTTGGGTCTTTTTTACCACAATCCATCCAAGCAGTTACTTTTCCTGGCAAAAATTTGGCTCCTTGTTGTTTTAACGATTCTAAAACATTTGTTAATTGATATTCGTCGTTTTCTTTTAAATCGTTATCAATTAAATATTGAATTTCCTCTAAAAGTTTTTCACCACTTTTAAAATAATAAATTCCAATAATTGCTAAATCAGATACAAATTCTTTTGGCTTTTCAATAAAATCTGTAATAACACCATCTTCTAATTTAACCACTCCAAAAGCACTTGGGTTTGCTACTTGACTTACCCAAATTGCACCATCAGCATTTACATCTAACTTAAAATCTGCTTTAAACAATGTGTCTGCATACGCAACAACACAAGGTCCACTTAAAGATTCTTTTGCACAATAAATTGCATGTGCAGTTCCTAATGCTTGTTCCTGCACATATACAGATCCTTTTGCACCTAATTCTTCTGCTATTTTTAATAATTTTTCTTCAGTATCTGTAGGAAAACCTTTTGCAGTTGTACCAATTACAAAAGCTATTTCATCAATTTCTTCATCAATTACAGAAGCAATATCTTCTACCAAACGTTGTACAATTGGTTTACCTGCTATTACTGTTAAAGGTTTTGGAACAGTTAAAGTATGTGGTCTTAAACGAGAACCAATACCAGCCATAGGTACTATAATTTTCATATATGATTTTTTAAAAATATGACTGCAAGATAGTATTTATTGAGGGACTGAAAAAATTGTTTTTCAGTTTAAACGTTGATCAATAAATTTGTATTTTATTGATCATCATCCCCCTTTAGGGGGATGAAACTCCTCCTTTAGGGGGAGATGAAATTTACCCCTTTAGGGGGATTGACTGGTTTTGGAATTAGTATTAATTTTACATCGTAGAAATGTAATAAAATAATTGTCCCCCAATAAATTGTTTGTTCATAAATGATTACGAAAACCCAAGTTAACGCTTGGGTTTTTTGTTTCTTTGCAAAAAATATAACTTGTGAATTATTTATCTGTAGAAAATATTTCTAAATCTTATGGAGAAAAGGTGCTTTTTGAAGACATCTCCTTTGGAATTAATAAAGATCAAAAAGTAGCTTTCGTAGCAAAAAACGGAAGTGGTAAAACTTCAATTTTAAATATTATTGCTAATTTAGATGTACCAGATTCTGGTCAAGTAGTTAGCAGAAAGGGAATTAGCATTGCTTATTTGGCTCAAAAAGATGATATAAATCCTGATTTAACTATCGAAGAAACCATTTTTGCTACAGATAACAAAATACTTTCCATCGTTAATCAATATGAAAAAGCATTAAAAAACATTGAAAACGGAGATGCATATCAAGCAGCTTTCGATTTAATGGACCAACACAATGCTTGGGATTTTGAAACACAATACAGACAAATTTTATCGAAATTAAAACTTGAAGATTTATCTTTAAAAGTAGGTTCGCTTTCTGGTGGACAAAAAAAACGCCTTTCTTTAGCAATCGTTTTAATTAACAAACCAGATTTATTAATTCTTGATGAGCCAACCAACCATTTGGATTTAGAAATGATTGAATGGTTAGAAGCTTATTTTGCCAAAGAAAAAATTACACTTTTTATGGTAACTCACGATCGTTACTTTTTAGAGCGTGTTTGTGATGAAATTTTAGAATTAGATGAAGGTAAAATCTATAAATACAAAGGAAATTATTCTTACTATCTTCAAAATAAAGAAGAACGTTTAGCTTTAGAAGCAACCAATTTAGGGAAAGCAAAAAGTTTATTTAAAAAAGAACTTGAATGGATGCGTAAGCAACCAAAGGCAAGAACTACAAAGTCGAAATCTAGAATTGATGATTTTCATCAAATTAAAGATAAAGCACATCAACGAAGAATAGACCATAAAGTTCAGTTAGAAATTAACATGGAACGTTTAGGAAGCAAAATTTTAGAGCTTCATAAACTGCAAAAATCTTTTGGAGATAAAGTTATTTTAGATGGTTTCGATTACGTTTTTAAACGTGGAGAACGTATTGGAATTATTGGTAAAAACGGAACAGGAAAATCTTCTTTCTTAAATATCATTACAGAAAAAGCACCTGTTGATGGTGGAAAAGTTGTAGTTGGAGAAACCATTAAATTCGGTTATTACACGCAATCTGGAATTACTATAAAACCAGGACAAAAAGTAATTGAAGTTGTAAAAGAATTTGGAGAATTTATTCCGCTTACAAAAGGTAGAAAAATATCTGCATCGCAATTATTAGAACGTTTTTTGTTTGATAAAAAGAAACAATATGATTTTGTTGAAAAACTTTCTGGAGGTGAGCAAAAGCGTTTATATCTATGTGCTGTTTTAATTCAAAATCCTAACTTTTTAATTTTAGATGAGCCAACCAACGATTTAGATGTGGTAACTTTAAATGTTTTAGAGAGCTTTTTGTTAGATTATCCTGGAAACTTATTGGTAGTTTCTCACGATAGATATTTTATGGACAAAATTGTAGATGCATTATTCGTTTTTAGAGGCGAAGGTGTTGTTGAGAATTTTCCTGGAAATTATTCTGATTTTAGAGCTTACGAAAACTCTAATGAAGCAGAAGAAGCGCCTGTAGAAAAAGTTATCGAAAAAAAGGTTGAAGAGAAAAAGAAATCAAAAAACACATTAAGTTTTGATGAAAAAAGAGAATTTGGTTCTTTAGAAGTTGAAATTGAAAGACTTCAAAAAAGAAAATTAACCATAGAAAATCAGTTTTTAAATGTAGAAATTGATGCAGATGATATTCCTAAAAAATCTGAAGAATTGCAAGAAATTGCCAATGAATTAGAGGAAAAAGAAGAACGTTGGCTAGAGCTTTCTATGAAGCAAGAAGACTAGAAATACAATACATACATATTTGAAAAGCGCAAAGAATTTTATAAAAATTCTTTGCGCTTTTTTATTCTTATTCTATATCTGCTTTGAAATTAAATTATCAACTTAAACACTAACAATATCTTTATCTTCGATTAAATCTTCATTATTAAAACGCAATAAAATTTGTGCAACTGCAATAGTATCTTTTTCACAATACGTAACAATTCTCTGTAGATTTTTTTCTTTATAATAAACAGCTGCTACTTCACTCCCATCAATATCATCTTTTGGTGATGGAATTCCTAAAATAGAAGTTAATAACTTTAAAGAGGTATAATGTTTAAAATCGCCAAATTTCCACAACTCCAAAGTATCTATATGTGGAACTTCCCAAGGCTTTTTACCAAATAAATTTAGTTTTTTAGGAAGTTCTATTTTATGCATAATCATTCGTCTAGCAATAAAAGGAAAATCGAATTCTTTGCCATTATGAGCACAGAGAATATTGTCTTTTTTGGCAAAATGTTTATCTAACAAAACTTTAAATTCTGTAAGTAATTTGTGTTCATCATCACCAAAAAAAGAGGTAACTCTTAGTTGTTTTTTAGAATCCACATCTACAAAATAACCAACTGAAATACATATTATTTTGCCAAACTCTGCCCAAATACCTGCTCTATCATAAAATTGTTCTGCAGTAAATTCTTCTTTTCTTTGATATTGAGTTTTCTTCTCAAAAAGACCTTGCATTTCCTTTGATAATTGTCCCCAACTTTCTTCTTGAGGAACTGTTTCAATATCTAAAAATAGAATATTATTTAATTTGTACGTTAGGTTCATAGCAATCCTTTTTTTTCTAAATATAGTAAAAAAGAAAAAGCTCTGAAAAAATTCAGAGCTTTTAAATATTCTAAAAAAAATACTAATTTATTTAATCACTAATTTTGAAGTTGCTGTTTTAGTTCCTTCTGTTACTTTTAAGATATATAATCCAGCAGAAATTGCAGGTATAGTAAGCGTTGATTTTGTATCAGAAAAAGCAGTAGCAAATACTTGTTTTCCTAAAACATTAAATATTTTCACTTCTTTTTTATCAGTACTATTAGTAGTAATTGTGAATGTATTATTTGTTACAGGATTTGGGTATGTTGCAAAACCTTCTATTTGATTTTTTACAATACTCAATGTAAAAGTATTTGCAGCACCAGGAGTTCCTAAATCTCCATCAGCAATAATTTCTTGAGTTGCTTCTCCCCAATTTGCACCATTGTCATTATCAGCTGCAGAATATTTATCAGTAGCTAATTCCATACTTTTACCATTTGGATCTGGAAAAGTAGCTCCATCATCCCAAGAAACACCATCAATTATATTTCCTCCACATTCTAAAGCAATTGAATCAGAACTGTTTCCTAAAAATATTTTAGAATCATATTCATAGTCTACTGTAACACCACCATTTGTAGCTGTATTAGCATTTTCACCAAAGACTACATATCCTTTTGCAGGAACAATTAAAGATGTTTTTATGACATCATCTTTATCTCCTGTAGTTAAAGATTTAATTGTCCAACCTTGTAATTCAATTGGTGAATTTGTTGTGTTATAAACTTCAAAGTACTCTCCATTATCATCAGTTACTGCACCTGGGTTTTGCATAATTTCTGTAATAATCAAGTCTCCAACTGCAGAACAAACAGGTTCTGGCACACAAACTGGACTTGAAATACTTCTTGAAATATCGCAACTACTATTTGTTACATCACCTTTTAAAGTAAAATCGATATCTGTTCCTTCAGGAATATTTGTAATTGTAATTGTACCTGAAGCCATAGTAGAAGGATTGTCTCCTCCAATTGTACCAAAATCTGAAGTTAATGTGAAAGTTGAAGTATTTCCATTGGTAAAAGGGATAGCAACATTGTAAGTATCTTCACCAGCTGTAGTAGCATCACAAAGAGTAACTGCTGAATCTAAAGTTATATTACAAGGAAATTCAACATAAAAAGTTACAGTTGTTTCTACTTTTGGCGATAAAGACGCTCCACTATTATCTACTAATTCTGCAGTAACAATATAGGTTGTACCAGGTTCTGCATTATCTATTTGTGTTCCAGTAGCAGAAAATATATTAGCAGTCCCATCAACTACATCATTTTTCTTCAAGGTTCCTAAAATATACCCATCACCACTATTGTCACTGATTTCTGAACCATTATCTCCAGAAAGCACAAAATTTAATACATTAAAATTAATTGGAATTGCAGTAGTTTCTGCTGGAAAAACTTCATTATTTTCTGGTGATACAATAGCAATTGATGGATCTGTAGTAAAAGCATTTAAAACAATATTCCTTAAACGAACTCCTCTACCACTTGCTCCATTATTTGAAATACGTACTTGTACTTGATTAGAAAGACTAGAGATTGTAAATGTTCCTCCATCAATATATGAAGAACCTGTTGTAACAGCTCCAAAGTCTAAATCATTAAAAGTAGTTCCCCCATCAATTGAAACTTCAATTTTTGCTTGATTATGACTTCCACTACCAAAAGAAGCTACATCTAATTTAAACTCTGCAGTAGTGTAAGAAGATAAATCGTATGAAGTAGACGTTATAATGTCTGATGGCGAACCAGAATCAACAAGATAATAAGAACCTTTATCGATATCATTAGATGTAACGTTGTTTGTACCAACCCAACCAGTAGGCAGTGCTCCTCCTCCAGCAAGGTTAAATATTTCAGTTTGTCCAAAAGTTATTGCACTAAAACATAGCGTTAATAACAAAGTAAATAAGTAATTTTTTTTCATGTGTTTGATTATTTTGATTGAATTAATGTTTCAAATTTAAAAAAATAATCTTAAGTTATTGCTATTTAGCATGATTAACTTATTGTTAAGTTCTTAACATTAACAAATGCGTTGCTATATTAAATGATTGTTAAGTAGTAGTTATTGTAATATATAAATCGTTATTTTTGATATTTACTTTACATACAATTATGAATAAAAGCGATATTAAAATTTTATTAGTAGATGATGAACCAGATATTTTAGAAATTGTTGGTTACAATTTAAGAAATGAAGGGTATCAAACTTTTACTGCAGAAAATGGTTTAGAGGCAATAAAGTCTGCAAAAAAAAATATGCCACATTTAATCTTACTAGATATAATGATGCCAGAAATGGATGGAATTGAAGCTTGTGAGAAAATTAGAAAAATTAAATCATTAGAAAACGTGCTCATCGCTTTTTTAACTGCAAGAGGAGAAGACTACTCGCAAGTTGCTGGTTTTGAAGCTGGTGCAGATGATTATATTACAAAACCTATTAAACCTAAAGTTTTAATAAGTAAAATAAAATCTTTATTAAGAAGATTAAAATCTGAAAAGGACAGTGAAGATTCCCTTAAGATTGGAGACATTGTTATTGATAGAGATGAATATGTAGTTTATAAAGCTGGAAATAAAATTTCGTTGCCTAGAAAAGAATTCGAACTTTTTTCTTTATTAACTTCTAGACCTGGAAAAGTTTTTAAAAGAGAGGTTATTTTAGATACTGTTTGGGGAAATGAAGTTGTTGTTGGTGGTAGAACTATTGATGTTCATATTAGAAAACTTCGTGAAAAAATTGGAGACGATCATTTCAAAACAGTAAAAGGAGTTGGCTATAAATTTGTTTTGCTAGAAAACGAAAAGTAAAACCAAGCCACTTGAAACTAAAAAAAACATATTCCTACGCACTTTGGTCTGCCCTTTATTTAACAATACTTACTGTAGCTATTGCAGGCATCACCTATTATATAATAAGTGAGCATTTTGGCTATATTACCATCATTTTTTCAATTATTATTCTTTTTATAATTTCGTTTTTTATAACTCAGTATAGAGCTGAACATTTTATATACAGAAGGTTAAAAAAACTATATCAAGAAGTATCTATCTTAAATGTAAACGATTTAAAAAGAGATTCTGCAACTACAGATATTGATAAATTATCTAAAAGTATGCAGAAATTCGTGGAAGGAAAACGCTTAGAAATCAAAAGCTTAACAGAAAGAGATTCTTTTAGACGTGATTTTCTTGGCAATGTTGCTCACGAATTAAAAACACCATTATTTACGGTTCAAGGCTATATTCTTACATTATTAGAAGGCGCTATTAATGACAAACAAATACGTATGAAGTATTTGGATAGAGCAAATAAAGGAGTAGAAAGATTGGTTGCTGTTATTAAAGATTTAGATATGATTGCTAAATTAGAAAATGATGGTTTAAAGTTAAATATAGAAGTATTTAATATTCTTGAATTGATACAGAATGTATTCGATTTGTTTGAAATGAAAGCGAAGAAGAGAAATATTTCTCTACGATTTGACAAAATTTATGAATTCCCTGTTTTTGTAAAAGGTGATGTTGAAAAAATTGAACAAGTCCTTATTAACTTGATTGTAAACTCCATTAAATACGGAAAACCAAATGGTACTACTATTTTAGGAGTAGACGATTTTAACGATAAAAAGTTTATTGTTAAAGTAATTGATAATGGAGAAGGCATCAACAAAGAACATATACCACGTTTATTTGAACGTTTTTATAGAGTAGACCAAAGTAGATCTCGTGAACAAGGTGGCTCTGGTTTAGGACTTTCTATAGTGAAACATATTGTGGAAGCCCATAATCAAAAAATACTACTAAAAAGTACTTTTGGTAAAGGTTCTGAATTTTCATTTACGCTTGAAAAAGCTAAATAAATATTGGGTTTTAAATTAAATCGAAACCAATATCTTTTCTGTAATTCATGTTTTCAAATTTAATTTTATCAATGCTATTGTAACTCTTTGTCAAGGCATCTTGAATCGTGTCACCAAAAGATGTTATTGCCATAACTCTACCTCCACTTGTAACTACTTTATCATCTTTAATAACAGTTCCTGCATGATAAACAATAGATTCGCTAACTGAATCAAAACCCGTAATTTCTTTATTTTTTTGATATGCTTCAGGATAACCACCAGAAACTAACATCACAGTTGTTGCAATTTTGTCTGATACAGAAAAGGATTTTTCATGTAAAGTTTGGTTTGCAACACCTTCAAACAAATCAAATAAATCCGATTCTATTCTTGGTAAAACTACTTCAGTTTCAGGATCTCCCATTCTTACATTATATTCAACTACAGAAGGGTTTCCATTGTCGTTCATTAACCCAATAAAGATAAAACCTCTATAATCAATTCCGTCTTTTTGTAAACCAGCAATTGTAGGCTTGACAACCAATTCTTCAACTTTATCTAAAAAAGCTTTATCTGCAAATGGTACAGGAGATATTGCACCCATTCCACCAGTATTTAAACCTGCATCTCCTTCTCCAATTCTTTTATAATCTTTTGCTGATGGTAAAATTTTATAGCTTTTCCCATCTGTTAAAACAAAAACTGATAATTCAATTCCTTTTAAAAACTCTTCTATAACTACTGTAGATGAAGCTTCGCCAAATTTCTGATTCGAAACCATTTCTTCTAACTCAACTTTTGCTTCTTCTAAAGAATTTAAGATTAAAACTCCTTTTCCTGCTGCTAAACCATCTGCTTTTAAAACAAAAGGAGGTTCTAAAGTTTCGAGAAAACTAAAACCATCTTTTAAATTATCTTTTGTAAAAGATTTATATTTTGCAGTTGGTACTCCATGTTTTTGCATGAATTGTTTCGAAAAATCTTTGCTACCTTCCAACAAAGCTCCGTCTTTTTTAGGACCAATTACAGGAATGTTTTTCAACTCATTATCAGCTAAAAAGAAATCATGAACACCATTCACTAAAGGTGCTTCAGGCCCCACAACTACCATTTTAATATCATTCTGCAAAACAACATCCTTAACAGCTTTAAAGTCTGTTGGGTTGATATTTATGTTTTTTGCAATAGTGTGAGTACCCGCATTTCCTGGAGCTACAAAAAGTTGTGTTACTTTATTACTTTTAGTCAGTTTTAAAGCAAATGCATGTTCTCTACCTCCAGAACCTAAAATTAGTATATTCATAATTGTTTTGTTAGGATTGCAAATATATTTTAATTTCTTTGGATACTAAATTTATGAAGGAATTGAATTGTAGAAATTTTATAGATTGTGAAAAATTGAGGTTAAAATCCCCATTTTAAAAAGTATTTTATTGCTGATGAAGTGTGTCTAAAAAAAAGTTTTATACTTTTTGAAGATCCTTGTTTCAATACATGAAAAATTTCTTCTTGTGGGTAATATATTTTTTCTTTCCCAATAGCATCTATCTTTTTACAAATATCTACATCTTCCATATACAAAAAATAGCGTTCATCAAAACCTTGAAGTTTTACAAAATCATTTGTTTTATAAAGATGAAAACAGCCTGTTAAATATTCTGCTGAAAACGCAGTATTTAAATCTTTATCTCTGTACTGACCTTTATAAATTGTTGTTTCAAAAAAAGGATTTAAGAAAGGAAATCGTCTTGCAAATAATTCTTTTATGGATGGATACCTTCTACAAGAAAATTGATGTTGCCCATTTGGAAATAATACTTTAGGAGCAATCATAGCAACTTGCTCGTGTTTCATTAAAACATCAATTAAATTTGTAATCACGTTCGGTTTAAAAATTAAGTCTGGATTTAAAATTAAGTGAAACTCAGAGTTTTCTTTTATTTTATCGATAATTATATTATGACCAGCTCCAAAACCGATATTTTTTCCAACGCCAATATATTCTACATCTTTAAGATTAAATGTATTTTTAAATCGTTTTTCTGGAGTATTATCAATTAAAAAAAGTTTTTTTGATAAAGAGAGACTCAAAAAACAATTAATTGTATTTGTAAGCTCTTCTACATCTTCATTATAAAGAACAATCGATGCTGTTATGTTTAACTTATCTTTCATTTTAATTAATATGCTTTTTCTTGTCCTTTTACCACATTAAACACGGTCTGAAATACTATTTTTAAATCTAAAATAAAAGACCAATTTTCTATATAAAATATATCTAATCTTACCCTATTTTCAATATCCGATTTCTTTTTTACTTCACCTCTAAAACCTGATACTTGAGCCAATCCTGTTATTCCAGGTTTCACTGAATTTCTTATAATATAATTTTCTATTTCTTTTAAATATTTTTCAGTTTGTATATTCATGTGTGGCCTAGGACCAACAATACTCATATCTCCTTTTAAAACATTAAAAAACTGTGGTAATTCATCTAAACTTGTTCTTCTTAAAAAAGAGCCAATTTTTGTAACTCTCTTATCATTTATTGTTGTGGAAATAATATCTGAATTTTCATTAATTTTCATAGATCTTATTTTATAACAATAAAACTGTTTCCCATTTATGCCATCTCTAATTTGTTTAAAAAAGAAAGGTCCTTTAGAATCTAATTTTACAAAAATCCATAAAATTGGCAAAAGCCAAGAAAGTATAAATATAAAAATAATTAAAGAGAACAGTATATCAAAAGCCCTTTTTAAGACATGCGTTTCTAATCTTTCAAAAGGTAAATCTTTTGGTTTTAAAATTGGTGTTGTACCATAATATTCTAAAATAAAATCTTTACTATAAATCGCTTTGTTTTCTGGTATTAATCTAAATTCAATGTTATTTTGTATACAAAATTGTCTTATTTCTTTAAGTTTATTTTGTGCAATTGTGCTAGCTTCACAATATACTTCATCAATATCATTATCTAAAGCATATTTAAAACCTTCTTTAATAAAGCCCAAATGATTTTTAGATTTTGTTATTTTATCTGAAAAGAAACCAGAAAACCTATAACCTAAATCTTGTTTTTTACCAAACATATTGGCTACATTTTGTGCACTTTTACTTTCGCCAAATACAATTACCTTTCTAAAATTCTTTCCTTGTAATCTGTATCTTTTCAGTAATAAAAAATAGAAAAACTTAAAAGTTGTAATACTTACAAAAATAGCAGTAATGGTTACAAACTGATCATCTATAATTTTACCTTCTTTAAAAATTGTAAAATATGAGAAAAAAGCTAATGTAAAAACAAAAAACTGTGAGATTAAACGACTTAATAACTTAGTTATATGCGTATATCTATAAACACTATAAAACCTTGTATAATAAGATACTAAAAGCCAGAAAAAAGTTAAATATGATAAAAATGAGATTGTAAAATACTCTGGATTTGCTACAAAATATACAATTATATTTATAAAAAGTATATCTATTATAGCAATAATAGGCTGTATAAATATTGATTTTTTTTTATTTACTTTATTCATTAAACACTATGATTTAAAATATAACTAAATTATAAAGTTTATATTTTAATTTAATTTCCATTTTTTAAGAGTTCTATCAATGCTACTAGAATAAAATTGATTCCCTCTTCCTTTTACTATTGACAACACACTTCTATTATGATAATTTAATTGCTTTTGGATTTGTCTACTTTTTAAATTTACAACTATAATTGCGCCATTAAAAGTACCACATAACAACTGATCGTCGTTTATAATTGTGTTTAAAACAAAATTATTTTTAATATTTATTTTTTTAGCAACTCCTTGTATATTGTTATAAATAAAAATATTTCCTTGCATTGTTGTAAAAATAATATCGTCATTATAAAAATTTAAAGTTGTTATTTTTTCTTCACAAGAATAAATTAACTCACTTTTTTTTGTCACGAAATTATACTTAAAAACACTACCAAAATCGGTTGCATAAAATAGGGTTTTATTATGATAATAAATTGCTCTAGCTAATGATTTTACTTGAATTTTATGAACTTCTTTAAAAACTGGCTTTTTTGAATAATCTATAATTATTATGTTATTATCGTTCATACTGATAACCATACAATTAGATTCTGGAATTTGAAGTGCAGTAATAGCTTTCCCTTTTTTATAATAAAAAACTTCTTCTACAGTTTTAGACTTTTTATTGTAAAAACGTAAGCTAGATACATTCTGTTCAAATTCGTTTGAAATTGATATTATTTCAGTAAAATTATTAAATATTTCCAACCCATATCCTCCAATAAAATAGGTTTCAAATTCCTTATTTTTATCAGCTGTATTTAAATATTTAATATCTCTTTTTTCAATATAAAATATAGCCTCATTATCTACAAAGAAATCTCTAATAGTAAAATCTCCATGTACAATAGTTTCTTGAGCATTTATATATATTGATGCAAATGCAAGCCACAGAAAAATATTAACTTTTTTCATCAGATATGGAAACTAAATAATAATTAAAAAAAAGAGAAAAGAAAACAATTCCATGATGACGATCTAATACATTTTCTATATAAAACGTAAAAAAAACAATCACAAAAAAACCCATACTATTTTGTAACGTTTTTTTAGAAACATTTTTATGTTTAAACATAAATAAATTAACAATTAACAAAGATAAAATGAGAGCTCCAACAAACCCAAATTTCATCAAAATTGATAAAAATTGATTGTGACTATTCAAATCACTATCCATTAAATAGTATTTCCCACTTTTATAATGGTTAAAATTTAACAAATCCCTTTCAATCATTTGTAAATTTCCAAAAAAAGGTTTTTCTTGAATAGAATTTATTGATTCTTGCCAAATTTCTACTCTAAAATTTAAAGCAGCCTTATAAGTTGTATCAATCTTTTTATTAAAAACAAAAAAGCAAATTATTAATACAGGTAAAATTACAAGAATTTTTATACTTCTGTTTCTAAAAAAATATAGAAAAACAGAAACTAAAATAAAAATTAAATAAATTATCATAGACACTTTACTTCCTAAAATAAACAAGATTGTAAAAGCTACTAAAAGAAAACTTAATGCAATTATTAAACTAGTTTTAAAATTGGGAGCTACTTTATTTGGAATTGAGGTGAGTAGAATATTTACAAAAAAGAGAATAAATATTGATAAATAGGTGTGATGTATGTCTAGAATTTTTATGAAAGCAAATTTATCAAAATCTATTTGAAGAACATACGATTTAAAAAAAACAAATAGTACTGCTGTAATTAGTCCTAAAGCTAAAGTATAGATCAGTAATTTATTGTCCAATTTATTTCTTAACAACATTGGCGCTAAAAAGAGAAGTCCAAAATGAGAAAATTCTTTTTCGAAAACTGTTATTGTATATGTAAAATTAGTCTGTAAAATTGCATTAAAAAAAACATAAAAAAGAAATATAAAACCAATTAAGCTAGAATATTTAAGAGATGTTTGAGCATACCATTTATGTTTAAAAAATATTACCTGTACAAATTTTATAGCTAAAGACGTTACTAATGCAATAGAACTTAAATTTACTGAAAGTGGTAATAAAAACAAACTTAAAGCCAACATAAAGAAAGAAAAATCTTTGGCTTTATAAACACTGCTTAAAGTATCAAAAAAAGTAAGATTCAAACTCATCTTTTTTTCTTCTTAAAATACTTAAGTTTATAAACCTCTATCAAAAATAATGGTGTTGAATATAAATAACGCTTTGTTAATCTCCATTCTGTAAAGCTTCGATACAACCACTCAAACCTACGATCAATAATCCATTGAGGTGCTCTTTTTTTAGTTTCTGCTACAAAATCGAAAACGGCTCCAATAGAACAAATTTTATTTGCATTTAGTTTGTTTTTATTTTGATGTAACCATTTCTCTTGCTTTGGAGCTGTCATGCCAATAAACAAAAAATCTGGATTAAATTCGTTTACTTTAGCAATCATATTTTCTGTTTCTTCTGCAGAAAATTCACTTTTAAAAGGTGGTGAAAAGAATCCGAAATTTATATTTTTATATTTCTTAACTAATTTACTTTTCATCAAATTTAGCGTTTGCTCACTTGAGCCTAAATAGAAACATTTTAAATGTTTTTTATCTGCTAATTCTAATAATTTTAAATGAATATCAGCACCTGCAATTTTTCTTATTTTTTCTCCTTGTAATTTTTTAGCCATTAAAACAATACCTTCTCCATCTGGCAATAAATAATCACTGTCTATAAGTGCTTCTCTAAATTGTAAGTCGGTTTTGCTAATAATATAAGAATGTGCATTTATTGTATTTATTACCGCTTTTTTAGGACTAGATATAATAGTCTCTAACCCTTCATTAAATATAGTAAAAGCTTGAATTTTAACACTCATTTTTTAAAATAGAAAGTAGCTTTTTCTCAAAGCTGGCTAATGTATAATTTTTTAAATATTTTTCTCTGGACGCTAAATATACATCATTATTTATGTTTTTATTTTTGAGGATTAAAAAATCATCAAAAAAAGAAGTTTTGTTTGTTATAATACCCACTTTATCATCAACAATATCTGAAACTGCACCTTTATTATAAGCTAAAATTGGTAAACCATAAGATAATGCTTCTAATATTGATAATGGAAAAACTTCTTTATCGTATCTTGTGGGAAAGATAAAAATATTAGCTTCTGATATTAACTTTTCTTTTGCTTTTTTAGCTACAAAACCATGAAATTTTACACAATCTTCTAAATTATTATCTTTAATAAAATTTTTAAAAAAAAGCTCATCATTATCACTAGACCAACTCCCAGCAAAGTGAAAGTTAATATCATTATAATTTTTATTTTTTAATTGATTTGCGAGTTCTAAAACATCATCATATCCTTTTGTTTTTATCATGTTTGATAAAAAGAGAACATTGTATTTTTTAGATTTTTTTCTTTCTTCTAAAATTACTGAAAATTGCTTTTCTGTAAGATGGTTTTTAACACCATTTTCTAAAAAAAACTCTTTTTTATAGCTATCAAGTTGAGAGATTTCAGCTTTAATTTTCTTAGAAATTAAAATAATATTAGTTTTTGAAACAAAAAAATTTGCTAACTTTCTTTTAAATGAAGATTGGTTGCAAAAATCATTAATACCAATTGCGTGATAATGTAAAAATATTTCACAATTTGTTATTTTCGCATAGCATTTAATAGGCATCATTACTATTAAATCTCTGTAAAATGCAAATCCTTTTGGTGAAGCTGTAAAATAAATTTTTTTTGGTCTAAAAAAAAATAAATTATAAAGCACTTTAGAGAATAATTGTATTAAAAGTAGGATTTTTTTGAATTGAAATTTACCAATTGTTTTTATATTTTTAGAAGATTCTAATTTAATATATTTTCGCTTAAAATTAGCACCTAAAATACTACTATTCAAAATAGTATCACCCACTTTAGCAGCACCATGAACTGGTGGAGAATAATGAAGAATTAGTAAAAGTTTTTCTTGTTGCATAGTTGATGTCACAAAGAAAACCTTTTATTATAGTTTTTAGTATAAATTACTTTATTTTTTTTATCAATTTTGCAGGATTACCTGCAACAATACTATCATCTTCAACACTTTTAACGACAACAGAACCTGCACCAATTATAGCGTTTTTACCCACGATTATTGGTCCTAATACTACAGAATTTGGACCAACAATAACGTTGTCTTTTAAAATTGGTGAACCTAAATCATCACCATTTAAACTTTCTTTATTGCCAAGTGTTGTGTTATGTTTTAGGGTTACATTTTTACCTAAAACAACATTTTTATTTAATACCAAACATCTACCATGATGAATTACTAGTCCTGTCCCAATTTTTGTAGACGCTGGTATTTCACAACCTAATAAAAAGTCTGTAATAAATTTATAAAATAATATTATTGGAGCTATTAAAATTAGGATAAATTTATTTTTTGCTCTTGTTCTAAAAAAAGAGACAATTGTAAAAGAAACTACAATTAATCTACCTTTAGTATTTTTATTGTTTTTGATATCTAACAATATATTTTCAAATAAATTCAAAATTTTATAATTTGCTATTTGTTTAAATTCTATTTTTAATGTAAACTATTGGTTGTAAAATACACTTTAATACTGCTGCTAATATGCGTTCTAAAAAGCTCAAACCAGCATATTTTCTAGCTTTGTAAGCTTCTTTTAATTCTTCAAAAAAACCAATTTGTGCACTTATTCCACCCAATCTAAAATTAACTAAAGGTTTTGGTATAAATATAAAGTTTTTTTCGTGTTTTAAATAAACTTGCAATATAAATTGATAATCTGACAGTGATTTTAAAGAAGTATTATACTTATAATTACCATAAATTTCTTTGGCTACAAAAACTGTTGGATGAGAAAAAGTCATCCCAAAATATTTAAACTTAAAAGCAGAAGTATTAAATTTATATTCTTTTTTCGATTTATTTTGATATATATCAAATCTATTAGCATGAATAAGCTTAGCATCTGGGTTCTTTAAAAAATTTTCTACAACTAATTCTACAGCATTTGGTTCATACCAATCATCACTATTGATTGTACCAATCAATACTCCATTTGCAAGACTAATTCCTTTATTCATAGCATCATAAAGTCCATTATCTTTTTCACTAATCCATGTTGTTATTTTGCTTTCGTTATCTTTAATAATGGCAATTGTATTGTCTGTAGATTTACCATCAATAATAATATATTCTATGTTTTTGTAAGTTTGATTATAAACACTATCTATTGTTTGTTGCAAATACTTTTCTCCATTATAAACAACAGTAATTACACTAATTAATGGATTTTTTTTCATCTAAATTTTAATAATATTTTTAATTTGGCTATTATCCATTTCTCTATATTTTTTACTTAAAACAGTTCCAATTGCCATCCAAAGTAAAATAAAAGTTGGTGTAAAAGCAGGTCTAAATTCTACTAAACTTATAATTGTAATAATTAAAATATAATATCCTAAACGTTTTATAAATTTATTTTTTGATTTAAAAATTGCCACATAAGCTGCATAAATGTAAATTGAGATGTGTAAAAAAAACATAATGAAACCACCTTTTAGTATCATTTGCAAGTACCCAACTTCTATGGTAATTCTTGTAGGCTCATCTCCCCACCATCTTTTTTTTAAGTTGTTTATGGTATAATTTCTTGTGTGCTCTATAAACTCACTAAAATAAGTACCTAAAGAACCTTTACCAAATAGTTTTTCAGAAAAATTAAGATCTAAAAAAAAATCTGCAAACAAAAAGGTTCTAGTATCTTGAAATTCTACTACAGTAGAAATAATTATAGAAATATACTCATAACCAAAAGTAAAAATTACAAAAACTAATAATAAAAAAACCAAAAAAATGTATCTAATAATTACCTTTTTAAAATTTAGTTTTATAATTTTATCCATCAAAATAAAAGATAAAGTAATTATTAAATATAAAAATTCTAACCTTCTTTCACCTAGAAAAGAAATAATTAAATAGGCCATTAAAGCTAAATAGAAATAGAATTTTTGTTTGGAATTATATTTATAAAATGCAACTAACAATATAAAATTTATTGGTCTTAAAAGCCAGATCCATTCTTCATTAACATAAGTAAAAGGAATTAAAAAACAAGCAAAAATGGTTAGTGCAAAACCAAGAGAAATTGTTTTAAATAATATATTCCAATTTTCGATTTTAAACCCTAGGATTAATGTGAAAGGAGTAAGCCAAGCAAGCCCCATAAATACATTCCCAAAATTAGTAACCCAATCTTGTAGGTTTAAAGAAAAACCTCTAATTATGGTAATTATACTCCAGAAAAACAAGAGATAAATAATAGTTCTAATTGTTATCGGAATTTTCTTAAGTTGCTTAAACTTAATAATACACAATGTACCAATACAAAATACAGATAATAATAAAAGACTGGTAATTGATATATTTAATAACGTAAATCCATCAGGAATAAATAAAAAATGAAAAAATAGATAAATTACGTTAAGACATAATCCCCATTTTAATAATCTTTTTTGTGTTACAAACATAAAATTAGATTGTTTTTAATGAAGACGTTTTTTCTTTATTTAATATGCTGTTATATAAATTAAGATATTGCTCTAAAACAATTTTATTATCAAAAGTATTCACTACTTTTTCTCTAGCATTTTCTCTTAATTTCTCAACATTATTATGGTCTAAAACCCATTGAATTCCTTTAGACAAATCTTCAACTTTAAAAGGTTCTGCTAAATATCCGTTTTGTTTGTGATTAATTAAATCTTTATTACCACCAATATTAAAACCAACAACTGGTGTACCACAAGATAAACTTTCCATTATAACATTAGATAAATTTTCTTGAAGACTAGGTACTACAGTAACATCTGCTAAATTATAAAGTGTTTTTAAAGCTACATCATCATTTATTTGCCCTAAATAATGTTCTGGAAAACCAAAATGAAGCGATTTTTCTGGTTTGCTTGCTCCAAAAATTATTAGTTCAATATTATTATCATCATCTTTTAAATATTTTAAAGATTCTTTTAATTGTTTAAAGCCCTTTCTATTATAACTTGCATTGCTCATTGCACCAAACAGAATATATTTTTTTTCATTTGATAAACCCCACAATTCTCTTGCTTTATTTTTATCGAATGGTTTATAAATATTAGTATCAATTGGGTTTGGTAAATTAACGATCGTTCTATTTTTAAAAAGCATACTATTCTCTGCTTCTTTTTTTAACCAACTACTTAAAGCAACAACTGTAAAATTCTCTTTTTTATTATAAGAGTTTGATTTTTTTAAAAATTGATTTCGGCTTAAATCATTTTCTTTTGTTAAACTTAAAATTGGGCAATTCCCACATTTATTCTTGAATTTCTCACAGCCATCTGAATAATGACAACCACCTGTAAAGGCCCACATATCATGTAAAGACCAAACAATTGGCGCTTTAATTTTTGAGATATCTTTTACATTCAACATTCCTGCATTAATCCAATGTAAATGCACTATATCTGGTTCTAAATCATTTATTTTTTTAACAAGATTAAAACTTGGGACAAAAGAAGTTGAAAAAGGTGAAGTATTTTTATATTTTTTTAATGGAAAGGGATTTAATATTGCCTGAAATTTAGCTAAAATCTTTTTTGTATTAGTTTCTGGAGATAAAACATTATAATTGTCACTATTTTTTTCATTAACCAACATTTTAGAATCTACACCTTCATTAACTAAAAGAGTATTTAATCTATATGCAGCTCTAGCAGCACCACCTGTTGTATCGGAAAAATTAACAATTAAAATTTTCATTGCAGTTTAAAATCTATAACCATAAATATTAATCAAATTATCAAAATTATCTACAATATTTTTAGATACTAATGGTTGTTTTGGACTTTCATAACCAGATTCTAAAAAATACCTAAATCCATTTTTCTTTAAAATATTCAATATTTCTCCTAAATGTTGTTCATTATTGCACGTTGAATGATATTCAACAAAAATATTTTTTACATACTTTAAAGAAGCATCAATGTCTCTTAAAATATCATATTCTGCACCTTCAATATCAATTTTTAAAAAATCTACTTGTTCTACTAATAACTTTTTTAAATCAAAAGTTGCAACACTAATTGTATTGGTATCTTTTTTATCTACTAGTCTGCCACCTGCAGAACCTTCTTGATGAAACATTAAAGTAGTTTCTTCTGTCCATACTGCTTTATTTATTATTTGGATATCAGTATAATTTTCATTTTTAATATTTTTATTAGCAATATTAAAAATATTAGGATCTGGTTCAAAACCAATAATTCTTGCATCAGGATACATTTTCTTATAACTTATAATACTCAAGCCAATATTAGTACCACAATCTATAATATATGGTTTTTTTGCATCCGTTTTAAATTGATACACATTTCTGCCTAAAAACTCTTTATACTGTGCAATGAAAGATGGTGGATCTACTGCTTCTATAGTTAAACCAGCAATGTTTGTTACAAAGTTAGTATATCTTGGTTTTTTACTTATTTTACGTAATTGTTTATTTTCTTTACCGAAAATTTTATTTAAAATTTCTTTTATAGCTTTTTTCATCTTTTTATTTATTCCAAATTCCAGTTGCCTTATTATTTACTAATTTATAATATTGAACTGGCATTAATATTATGCCAGGCAAGTAACATAAAATAGTGGCTAAAATAACTCCTTTTATTCCTAAATTTAACTCTTTCGCTAAATATATTGAAAGAGGAATATTTAATAAAGCTGTAAATAAACTTAAATACAACTGTAATTTTATTTTACCTGTTCCGTTTATAAAAAAAACAAATACTGCGTTAAATGTAAACAGCAAAACAAAAAGTGCCATAGATAAAGACAAACCTGCAGTAATTATTACTTTATCTCCAATCCAAATGTTATAAAACCAGTCTGATATTAAATATAAAAAAATTAATAAAACTGGAATTAATAACCATATTTTCATAATATTTTTAACTGATATTTTTATCCACCTAAAATCTTTTTTTACGATAGCTTCTGTAAAAGAAGACCAATATGGTGTTACAACAATTGTAAAAACCATTGTTAATATAGAAAAATATTTAAACGAAATATTATAAGGCACAACTTCTTCTGGGCTAAAAAGTTTACTAATTATAAAATTATCTGTAGCGTATAAAATAATACCTGCAATTTGAATGAAGAAAAAATTAAAACCTACACCCATAATATCTTTTAAGTATCTTTTTTTCCAAAGGATAATACTTGGTTTTAGAAATTTATACCTAGAAGAAAAACCAATGACATTTAATACTAAAAGAACTAAAACTGGCAATGAAGAAAATATGATTGCAAAAATCATCAAAGAACCTTGAGAGGTTTTGGTAAGCAACCAAACTATTAATAAAAAGGATGCTTGTGTAGCAAAATGAATCTTAACCTGTATAGAATGAACTTGATTTGCCAGATAAACTGTACTTATTAAATTTACAATTAACTGCAAACAAAAAGTACCAAATACAACAAGCATTAATAAACTTAAATTTGTTTCTAAAGCTTCACTTGTATTAAAAACTGCATTCCAATCAACAAAAAAATTAATAATAAATAGTGATAAAAATAATGTGATGCTAATTAAAAAAATAGTAAAATATGCAGAACTTACATAAGCTCTTGCCAACTTTAAATCGTTATTTGCAATAGCTTCTGCAAGTTTGTTTCGCAAACCATTTCCTAACCCAATATCAAGAAAAGTAAACCATGCAATAAAAGAACTTATGGTTAACCAAATTCCATAATTTTCTGTGTTTAAATAATCTATAGCAAGTGGCACCAATAAAAAACTTGCTAAAATTGCACCTGCTTTATAGAAAAAAGATACAGCTACATGTTTAACGATGTTTTTAGTTCTTGAGCTTTTAACTCCTAACTTCTCAAATACTTTTATTAATTTTTCTTTCAATTTAAAAAGCCTATTTTTAAAATTGCTAATCCTACACTATAAATAAATTAAGAAGCATCTTAATTGATCAATTTATATTTTGATAAAACTATTCTTTGCCAAAATTATTTTCTTCAAAATTTTTAAATGATAATAATTTCTTATCCTTTTCAGACAATATAATTTCAACTTCATTCAATTTCCAATCAATATTTAAATCTTTATCATTATACATAACACCATCTTCAGCATCTGGATTGTAGTAATTATCACACTTATAATTTACGATAGTATCATTTTCTAAAACTACAAAACCATGTAAAAAATCTCTTGGCACAAAAAGCTGCGTATTTTCAAATTCCGATAATTCTATTGAAAAAGACTCCCCAAAGGTTTCTGAATTTGGCCTTACATCTACAACAACATCTAAAATTTTTCCTTTAATTACTCTTACCAATTTTGCTTGTGCAAACTCACCTTTCTGCAAGTGCAAACCTCTAATTACTCCAAACTGTGAAACAGATTCGTTTTCTAAAACAAAATCTATATTTAAACCTGTATTCTTATTAAATTCCTCTTTATTATAATTTAACAAAAAGCTGCCTCTTATATCTTTAATAAATTTTGGCTTAATTATAAAACAGTCTTTTAAAGGTGTTTTTATTACTATCATTAATTTTTTAATAAATTTTTACCATAACCACTTTTTAATAATGGTTTTGCTAATTTTTGCAACTCTTTCTTTGTAATAAAACCACTTCTATAAGCAGCTTCTTCAATTGCACCAATTTTTAAACCCTGTCTTTCTTCAATAACCTGCACAAATTGGCTTGCTTGCATTAAGCTGTTAAAAGTACCTGTATCTAACCAAGCTGTTCCCCTATCTAGTATTCTAACAGATAAATTACCCGCTTTTAAATACGCGTTATTTACATCTGTTATTTCTAATTCCCCTCTTTTACTAGGCAAAATATCCTTGGCAATTTGTATAACTTTATTATCATAAAAATAAATTCCAGGAACTGCGTAATTAGATTTAGGTTTTTTAGGCTTTTCTTCAATAGAAATTACTTTTTCTTCCTTATTAAACTCAACAACTCCATATCTTTCTGGATCTTCTACATGATAAGCATAAATAATACCTCCTGTTGGGTTTGTATTGTCTTTTAATAATTCGGCTAATCCTGAACCATAAAATATATTATCTCCTAAAATAAGAGCAACTTTATCATTACCGATAAATTTTTCTCCAATTAAAAAAGCTTCTGCTAAACCATTTGGCGTTTCTTGTACTTCATATTCAAAACTACAACCTAATTGATTTCCATTTCCTAATAAATTTTTGAATAATGGTAAATCTTGTGGCGTAGAAATGATCAATATCTCTCTAATTCCTGCCGAAATTAAAGTTGATATTGGATAATAAATCATTGGCTTATCATAAACAGGCATTAACTGCTTACTTACAGACAATGTAAGAGGATGCAATCTTGTTCCTGAGCCACCTGCTAAAACAATGCCTTTCATAAGTTTAATTTTTTTAGATACCAGTCAATTGTCTTTTCAATTCCTGATTCAAAATTCTCATTTGCTTTCCAACCTAATTCTCTTTCAATTTTAGATGCATCAATTGCATATCTAAAATCATGACCTAGCCTATCTTTTACAAACCTAATTTGTTGTTTGTAAGTATTTTTCTTTGGATAAACTTTATCTAAAATTTCACAAATCGTATTTGCTATAAAAAGATTAGTATGTTCGTTATTACCCCCAACATTATAGGTTTCTCCAGTTTTACCTTTTTTAAAGGCTAGTTCTATAGCATTACAATGATCTAAAACATACAACCAATCTCTAATATTTTTTCCATCACCATAAATGGGGATATCTTCTCCAGCAATTGCTTTTCTAATAATTGTTGGAATTAGTTTTTCTTGATGTTGTTTTGGTCCATAATTATTTGAACAATTTGTAGTTACTACATTTAAACCATAAGTATGAAAGTAACTTCTTACCAAAAAATCAGACGATGCTTTTGAGGCACTGTAAGGACTGTTTGGAGCATAAGCAGTTTCTTCTGTAAACAAACCTTCTTTACCTAAAGTTCCATAAACCTCATCTGTAGAAATATGATGAAATCTAGCATTTTTAAAGGCTTCTTTATAGGTGTTTGAACTATCTAACCAGTGGTTTTTTGCTACATCTAAAACTGTAAAAGTTCCAAAAACATTGGTTTTTATAAAAGCATCAGGATTTTTAATAGAATTATCTACATGAGATTCTGCTGCAAAGTGAATTACGCCATTAAATTGATGTTCATTAAATAAATCTTCGACTAATTTTCTATTACAAATATCACCTTCTACAAAAGAATAGTTTTGATTATTTTCTACTTCTTTTAAATTTTGTAAATCTCCTGCATAGGTCAACAGATCTAAATTTACAATATGTTTATGAGGATTTTTTTTTAAATAATAAGGTATAAAATTAGAACCAATAAAACCTGCACCACCAGTGATAAGAATTTTTTGCATTCTTATTTTTTATAATTATTTAAATAATCGTTTAATTTTATTAATAACAGAATAAAAATCATTAAAAAAGCACCTAATAAAGTTAATTTAAAAGCATAACTTTTAGTAATTCCTTTTATCTCATATCCAATTGGTTGAAAATTTGAAATTACATTAACAACCTCATATTTGTTCGATTTATCTTCTGCTATTTTTTGTAAATAACTATTTATTTTTCTATTCGTTTCAAATAATTCTAACTCTTTGGTCGTTCTTTTTTCCCCTCCTAAATCTATACTAGTTCCTGTGGTTTGTTTTTTTGCTTCTTCTAGCATTACATTCATATAAACTCTTCTTAAAGAATCTATTTGAGTTAAATTTTCTCTATATAAAGAGTCTGTTCTATTAAGGTTTTCGTTTGTTAGTTCTTTTAACCTATTAAAATATTTATTATTTACAAGAGAGCTAATAATTACTTCATCTAATTTTCTAAAAACATTATTTTTTTCAGCTACAACTTCTATCTTATGAACTTTATAATCCAAATCTGTAAAAGATGCTTTAAATTTTTCGAATTTGTAACTTTTTACAGTTAAGGTATCTACATCTAAAATAAAGTCGTTGTAAGAGTTTATAATATCGTTTTCATTAACAATTGGTTCAATTTCAAAACTTTTTAAAGATGCTGCAGTTTCTTTATCTATATTAAAAGTATTTTCTAAACCTAGTGTGTCTTTCTGTTTTACAAGATCGTTATAATATTGAATATTATTATACAACTGCATTGCACTCTTAAAATTAGGCTCTACCAACATTTCAGAACCAAATTTTTTGGAATTCGATTTTTCTAATAAAAAACCAGCTACTAAACCAATAACTCCTGCAATAGCAATTTTTATAATATTAGTTTTAAGAAAAATTAAGATCGTTATTATAAAATCAAAAATACCCTTAAAAATACTTCCTATAAATTTAAAAAAATTAGAAAAACCTCTTCCTATAATTACAAATAACGAACCTAAATCTACTTCTTCTTCGTTATTATTTTTTTGTTGGTTTGTTGACATTGTTTTGTTTGGTTATAAATCAGTTTTAAAAAAACTGCTAAAAAATTTGTTCTAATATTTTTTGTGTTATTGCATAAGTAGGTGTTACACCTGTCATCCCTAAACCTCCTGATGCTAATGTTGCTCCAGTTTCTAAAGGATTATCAGAAGCGTAATAAGCATATCTTACCTTTACGTCTTCAGATATATTTCCTCTAATTTTTGAGGCAGATTGTATTGCTTTTTGATAATGTGCTCCTTCCATTTCTAGACCAATTACATTCCATGTAGAATCGTGAAAGAATTTCAACAAATCTTTATTTTGTAATGATGTTCCTAAAACAGAAATCATAGAACCATCAAAAGATCTTACTCCAAAACCTTCTAAATCTTCTTTCTTAAGTTCATTTTTAAACGGATAATTATCTGCTGTTCCTTCAAAAATATGTGCAGTAGGAATCATAATATCTCCTTTTCCTCCTTCTAAAATACCAGCTTTACCCATAATAGAAACCGATTTCACATCTAAATGAACTTTCTCATTATCAGCTTCATAAGGCTTTAGTAATTCATCCATAGTTTCAAACGCTTGCTCACCAAACGCATAATCCATGACTATAATTACTGCATTTTCTTTGATAGAATTTACTTTTTGAAACGGAGAAACATCGTAGTTTATTTTATCAGTATCAATTATTTGCACATTAATATTGGTACCAGATGTATCTTTTACATAAATAAGACCATTTTCTGAGGCGTAATCTTTTACTCTTTTCTGTAAATCTTTGCTATTTGCGTTACTTAAAAGTCTAAATAACTCAAAACCTTTTAACTCTTCAGCTTCTTCTGGCAAAGCACCTTTTGCGTAAATCGAGTTTAAAACACTATGCATATTCGCACTTATAATATGAATTGGTCTTTTTAAAAGTTTGTATTCTTTTAAAATGTGTTTTATATCATTAGCCCAAATTTCACCATAAATATGATGCCCAATTTCTTCAATTAAAAGCGAACTAAAAGTTACTGTTCTCTTCTCATTTGTATACACTTCTTTAATGGCTAATTTACCTAACCAATAAATTAAATTGAAAAATTTATGCGGATTTTCTTCTGTTGCAAAAACTTTATAAATATGTGAAACCTCATCAAAAGTTCTTCCAAGAATATTGCCTAAATGCACAATTAAAACTTCTCTTTCTTTATCGCTTATTTTCTTTTGATGTAAAACAACATCTTCTAAATTCAACCATTCTCTTATAAAAGATTCACCTTCGTTTAAAGAAACTCGTTCTTGAATTTTATGAGATTCTATGAATAAAAAAGTTAAATGTGTTAAAATATCATAGATTTCAGATCTTCCTCTGGTAATCTCAATATTCATTTGATCTTTGTCTATTCTATAGCAATTTCTTCTTCTTTTTGGAGGAATAATTGGCTCGAAATGAGAGTTTTTATACCCTTCATCTGCAGTTAAATTTATAAATTGACATTGCTCAATGCCTTCAGGAAGTCTTTCTATAACATATACTAAACCATCTAATTCTATTTTTTCTTCTGCAATGGATCCATAAATTTCTGGACGTAAAAGCAACAAAGATTTACGCAAAGTTTCACCAGAAACTCCCATAGGTTTATAAAAACCTCTACTAAATAAATGACGCATAGAAATATATAATTTTTCTATGGCATTTGTAGATTCTTGCGCTCTTGTTCTATCAATATTTTTTGTGTGTAGCATTTTTATTTTTGAAGTGCAAATATAAAATTATTTCGCTGATAATATTTGATTATAGGAATCTAGATTTTTCATCAATTCCATAGCTTTAGAAATGGTTGCATCATTTTTTAAATGATGTTTGTAAACTCCTTCTTCATAATAATAATTTTTAAGAATTTGGTCTTCCAGAAGTTCATTAATAATATCTTTATTTTTAGAAATTTCTCCAATTTTATTTTCAAATAATATTTCTCTAATTTTTTCGTATTCTTTACTTATATTATTCTTTTCTGTGGATGAATAGGCTTTTTTGAACAAACTTTCTTGTTGCGTTACAAAAGTCGTATCGCTTTCTAAAAACTTTGTAAAATCTTTAAAATCGGAATCTTTAATCTGAAAATTTTCTGCAGAAGCTATTTCTTTATTTTTAGATACATAATCAATTGCAAAATTAAAAATTGCTTTAGAGCTTATAAGGTTTTCTGTAGCAACTGTTTTTTCTGATGTTTCAATTTGCACATCTGGTAAAACGCCTCCACCATCAAAAACGGTTCGTCCATTGGCAGTTTTAAATTCATTAATTCCATGATCCGAAAATTTAGGAACTTCACCCGTTTTTAAATTTCGATTGGTGTAATCTAACTCTTGAATACATCTTCCACTTGGTGTATAATATTTAGAAATCGTCAATTTTAATTGTGTTCCATAAGTCAATTCTTTTTGACGTTGAACTAATCCTTTTCCAAAAGAACGTTCTCCCATAATTACAGCTCTATCATAATCTTGCAAAGAACCACTAACAATTTCAGATGCTGATGCAGAACTTCCATTGATTAAAACCACAATTGGCATTTCTAAATCTAAAGGTTCGTTGGATGTTTTATAAGTATTACTCCATTTTTTAATTTTAGCTTTTGTAGTCACTACCACTTTTCCTTTTGGAATAAAAAAGTTAGCAATATTGATGGATTCCATTAAAGATCCTCCAGGATTGGAACGCAAATCGAAAACTAGTTTTTTCATTCCTTGCTTTTTCAAATCTTTAAAAGCTTTCTTCACTTCAGATGATGCTTTATTATTAAAACGAGTTAACGTTATGTAACCTGTTTCTTCATCTATCATATTATAAAAAGGAACAGGATTTATTTCTACTTTTTCTCTTTTAAGTTCCTTTTTTAAAATTTCTCCTTGACGTTTAATTTCTATGGAAACTTTTGTGTTTGGTGTCCCTTTTAAAAACATAGAAAGTTGCTCTCTTTCCATATTATTAAGAGATTGTCCGTTTATAGAAACTATAACATCACCCGCTTTTAAATTAGCTTTATCAGCAGAAAAACCTTTATAAATTTCACTTATTTCAATACCTTCTTGTGTATAAAAAACAGAAACTCCTATACCAGCATATTCTCCTTCTCTTCTAATTCTTGCATCTTCTACATCTTGTTCGTTGTAAAAATTAGTATAAGGATCTAAATCTTTTAAGGTGTTTTTTATGGCTAAATCAGTTAATTCAGCTGGGTTTATTTCATCAACATAATACATGTTCAACTCCTTGAATAACGAATTGTAAATTTCTATTTGTTTGGCAACTTCAAAAAATTTCGACTTAAATGAAAATGATAAAAAAATCGTTCCCACTAAAAGAACAAGAATTATTTTTTTTGATGATGTATATTTTTTCATGTTTTTTTTTATAATATTACCTATAAATAGAAACTCATTTTTTGAATATTTCATTTCAATTAAACCAAAAATCGTAAAAGTTTTAACTGTTTACTGCAACTGAAAACTGATTACTCTTTTTTTGTTTCATCAACAAATAACTTCAATAACTTTTCCATTTTTGCATGCAAATCTTCGTAATTCCATTTGTCTCTGCCAAGATACGAAATCATAAAAACATAAGGTTGATCTAAATTATCATACACAATTGCCTTTTGCAAACGATACGTTTCGCGCATTAACCTTTTTAATCGGTTTCTATCAGGTGCTTTTTTAAAATTTCTTTTTGGCACAGACACACCAACTTGCGCAGGAAAATCTGATGTATGTGCAGTTTTTAAATACATCATTCTTAAAGGATAAGCTTTTACAGAATTGCCCTCTTTATAAAGCTTTTCTATTAACTTTCTACTTTTTAATCGTTCCTGTTTTCCGAGAGTAAATTTCATTGCTACAAACATAGTTAGACTTTTGCCAAAAAAAAAACACAAGCCTATACTTCTGTTTGTAAATTATTAATTCTGTAACCCTACTTAAGAACATCAGTTTAATGTTTTTTTTTAGAAATATAGCATAATAAAAAAACTAAAAATCAATCAAAATTTAAAATATATTCAAAGTAAAATTTTACAGGATTTTTCCCCTATTTTCCAAAAACCAGAAAATAAAGCCTACAACTTTACTATATTGCGATATATAAAAGCTAAAAATTAAACCTATGTTAACAAATGAAAAAACAAAAACTTCCGAAAAGAGTTTAGCAAAAACTTTTATTTCATCAGATGCAAAAAATAAAAAAGGCTTAACTAAAGAAACACAACTATTTTTTAAAGCGTTGCAAAAAAATTAAAAAGTTATTAGTCGTTTTTTTTATCAAATTCTTAAAAAAAGATACTTGCTCTTATACTTTTCATTGATTATCTTTGTGAAAGATACTTAATTTTAAGAATTTATGAAACCAGATTTATTCCAAGCTCCAGATTATTATAACATTGATGATTTATTAACGGAAGAACACAAATTAATTCGTGATTCTGCAAGAGATTGGGTAAAACGTGATGTTTCTCCTATTATTGAAGAATATGCTCAAAAAGCTGAATTCCCAAAACAAATTATTAGTGGTTTGGCAGAAATTGGTGCTTTTGGACCTTACATTCCAGAAGAATATGGAGGTGCAGGATTAGATCAGATTTCTTATGGTTTGATTATGCAAGAAATAGAACGTGGAGATTCTGGAGTTCGTTCTACAGCTTCTGTGCAATCTTCTTTGGTGATGTATCCTATTTTTACATACGGAACTGAAGAACAACGTAAAAAATATTTACCAAAATTAGCTTCTGGAGAATGGATGGGTTCTTTTGGTTTGACAGAACCAAATCATGGCTCAAATCCTGGAGGAATGGAAACCAACTTTAAAGATAAAGGAGATCATTATTTATTGAATGGTGCCAAAATGTGGATTTCAAATGCGCCTTTTTGTAATGTTGCTGTAGTTTGGGCAAAAAACGAAGAAGGTAGAATTCATGGTTTATTAGTAGAACGTGGAATGGAAGGTTTTTCTACGCCAGAAACTCATAATAAATGGTCTTTGAGAGCTTCATCAACTGGAGAATTAATTTTTGATAATGTAAAAGTGCCTAAAGAAAATTTATTACCAAATAAATCTGGACTTGGAGCGCCTTTAGGTTGTTTAGATTCTGCAAGATATGGAATTGCTTGGGGCGCAATTGGTGCTGCAATGGATTGTTATGACACTGCTTTACGCTATTCAAAAGAACGTGAACAATTTGGCAAACCTATTGGACAGTTTCAATTACAACAGAAAAAATTAGCTGAAATGATTACTGAAATCACAAAAGCTCAATTATTAGCTTGGAGATTGGGAACTCTAAAAAACGAAGGAAAAGCTACAACTGCTCAAATTTCGATGGCAAAACGTAATAATGTAGATATGGCTTTAAAAATTGCCAGAGATGCAAGACAAATGTTAGGTGGAATGGGTATTACAGGCGAATATTCAATAATGAGACATATGATGAATTTAGAAAGTGTAGTAACTTATGAAGGAACTCATGATATTCATTTACTAATTACAGGAATGGATATTACTGGATTGAATGCTTTTAAATAATAGTTAAATTATGAACGAAATTGTGAGACTTCAAAGGTTTTTGATACTGAAACAAATTCAATACCAAACCTTAAAAGTATTTATTTCGTATATATAATTGAACTTATATATTTAAAAAAATGTTATTTCTTACACCTAAATTTCAAAAAATTAAACAAAAAAAAGGAAGCTATTTTCTTGTAATATTAATTTTATTGATGAGTTTTGGTTGTGAAAACAACAACGATCAAATTTTATTAATTAATGATGATATTCCTGTTATTGATCAGCAAAAAGAATTTAAAATTCTTTCTTTAGGAGATAGTTATACAATTGGGGAAAGCGTTTGTGCTACTTGCAGGTTTCCTGAACAGTTAAAAGATAGTTTGTCAATCAACTTTAAAAAAGATACTACTTTTAGTTTGCAGGTGATTGCAAGAACTGGTTGGACAACCACCAACTTAATAAATGCCATTGAGCAAGAAAATATTTCTGATGATTTTGATTTAGTAACCTTATTAATTGGCGTTAATAACCAATTTCAAAAAAGAGATTTTTCTATTTATGAGAAAGAGTTTCCTGCATTAATAGCAACATCTATCAAAGCTGCAAATGATAAAAAAAAGAATGTAATTGTAGTTTCAATTCCAGATTATGCCTTTACGCCTTTTGGAAGAGGAAGTGCACCCATATCAACAGAAATTGATAAATACAATGAGTTTGCCAAAAATTATTGTGACCAAAATGGAATTACTTTTGTAAATATTACTGATATAACTCGCGAAGGTTTATCAAATACAGGTTTAGTGGCTTCAGATGGTTTGCATCCATCTAAAATAGCGTACACAAAATTTGTAGAGAGAATTTTACCCCTAGCAATAGAAAAATTAAAAGATTAATTAAAGTTTAATTTCTTGGAACGTTATTAAAACTCCCATTGCTAAATGCTTTTGAAGAACTTAAGTTGTCATTTCTACCAATAAAGCTAAAAGTTCCAGAAACAGTATTATTAGTGAAATTTATCTCTGAAAATTGGATATTTCCTCTACTTACAGTCGCGTTTAAAGTGGTCCAAATATCAATACTTGCTGAATTTTCTACACTATAACTTGCAACATTTTCAACTCCCTGTAAACTAAAACTTGTGTTGCTAAAATCATCCACCTTTAAAGTTAAGGTTTCGTTAGTATCTGTTTTTATAGCTGTAATTGTAATTTCTTGATTGGTAACTGTAAAGCTTACATCATTTGTTAAAAATATATTCCCATCAATTACAACTTCAAAATCGCCTTCAATATTTTGTTTAACAGGAAAAACAATACCATTTTCTTGACAAGAAGTAATTGTAGCAAAAAATGTTACGATTAATAAAAAATAAGCTAAAGACTTCATAGATTAGAATAAACAACAAAAATATATATTTATTGTCTTATTTGTAGACGAAATAGGATAAATTAACTAGAGTTGAATAAATACTTTAAGAAATAAAAATACTAAGAATATTAAGAAGCCGATTTTAATAAAATATTTGGACATCTTTTACAATTAATCCCTTTCTTTTTATATTTATTACAGCATTTACTTTTTGGAGTAATACAGTTAGAAGAACAAACAGCATCGCATATAGCTATATTCGATAATGGAATAGTAGATTTTTGTGAAGTATAAAAAACAATCATTCTAAAAAATTATAGTGCAAATATAATTGTTTATTTAGAATAAATAAAAATAACTAACTTAAAATTTTGATAAATTTAAAAGAGGTTATGAAACATTCAATAACCTCTCTTTGTAACATAAATTTATTTTTTAACGCCTAATTTTTTAAGGATCACTTCTAACAAACACCATTTTGAAAATGCAGATTGAATCATATTTATACCTATAAAAACGCCAAACCATAACCAATTTACACTCACATAATAGGTAAGTAAAACTGTCAACAAAACCATGACACCAACAATAATTCTAAAATATTTATTTAACATACTTTCTATTTTTTATTTATAATTATTTTTTTCGATCATATAATACACCAAAGGCACCACTAATAAAGTAAGCACTGTAGAAACAATAGTTCCTCCCATTAATGAAATTGCCAAACCTTGAAAAATTGGATCGAATAAAATAACAAATGCTCCAATAACTACAGTTCCTGCAGTTAATAAAATTGGCGTTGTTCTTACTGCTCCAGCTTCTATACACGCTTGCTTTAAAGGAATTCCTTCTGCTGTTCTTAAATTTATAAAATCGATTAATAAAACAGAATTACGAACCATAATTCCAGCCAAAGCAATCATACCAATAAAAGAAGTTGCTGTAAAAAAGGCACCCATCATCCAGTGTCCTAAAATAATTCCTATTAATGATAATGGCACAGCAACCATCATAACAATTGGTGCTTTAAAGTTTTGAAACCAACCTACAATCAAAATATAAATCAAAATTAAAGCTCCTAAAAATGCAATTCCTAAATCTCTAAAAACCTCTAAGGTAATTTGCCATTCACCATCCCATTTTACAGTATAATTATCTTCATAATCTGGCTGTCCTAAATACAATTCGTCTAATTTATAACCTTCAGGAAGTGCTATTTCTTTCAATTTATCTTCCATTCCTAGAATTGCATATGCAGGACTTTCTAATTCTCCAGCCATATCTGCCAAAACATATACTACACGTTTTTGGTTTTTGCGATAAATACTTTTTGCAGCAATCGTTTCTTTAATTTTAACCAAATCTGCAATAGGAATCATAGTTCCTTGATTCGATTTTACTTTTATTTGAGAAATATCTGAAATAGTAGATTTTTCATTTTCATCTAAACTCAATACCAAACCAACCTGATTTACGGCATTTTCATCATATAAATTTGTAATAGGATTGTTAGACAAAGCCATGTTCATTGTGTAGGCAATTTGCTGAGGAGCAATTCCATACAACATCGCTTTTTCTTTATTGATTTCAAATTGATATTCTTTTTGGTCTGCTTCAACCATCCAATCAATATCAACAACATCATCTGTATTTTTTAAAATATCTTGAATTTTATCAGCAATTTTTATTTGCTCTTCATAATCTGGTCCATAAACCTCTGCAACAATTGTTGATAATACAGGAGGTCCAGGTGGTACTTCTACCAACTTTACATTCGCGTTGTATTTTTTAGCAATTTTCTGAATTTCTGGTCTAAATAATTTTGCAATTCCATGACTTTGAATATCTCTTTGATTTTTATCAATTAAATTTACTTGAATATCAGCCATATTACTTCCTCCACGTAAATCATAATGACGTACCAAACCATTAAAAGTGATGGGTGCAGATGTTCCAATATAATTTTGATAATTAACCACTTCTGGTCTTGTTGCTAAATATTGAGCAATTTCTTGTGTAACTACTCCAGTTCTTTCTAAAGTGGTACCTTCTGGCATATCTATAACCACTTGAAACTCGTTTTTATTATCAAAAGGCAACATTTTCACAGCAACAGAATTGGTAAAAAACAACACCATTGTTGCCATTAAAACAATAAATGTTCCTCCTAAAAACAACCATCTTTTAGTTCCATTTTCTAATAAAGGTCTTTCTAATTTGTTATAAACTCTGTAAATAAAAGTTTCTTCTAAAGGTTTTTCCACTTTTTCTACAGCGCCTTTTTTCTCTTTTCCTTTTAAGAAAATATAACCTAAATAAGGTGTAATTGTCAACGCTACAAATAATGACAAAATCATTGCAATTGAGGCTCCAATTGGCATTGGTGCCATATAAGGCCCCATTAAACCAGACACAAAAGCCATTGGTAAAACAGAGGCAATTACTGTAAATGTTGCTAAAATTGTTGGGTTACCAACTTCATTAATTGCATATAAAGCAGCTTGTTTAAAAGGCAAGCGTTTCATTTTAAAATGCCTGTGCATATTTTCTGCAATAATTATGGAATCATCAACCACAATTCCTGTTACAAATACCAACGCAAAAAGTGTAATTCTGTTTAAGGTATAATCTAACATATAATAACTCAACAACGTTAATGCAAATGTGATTGGTACAGATAAAAAGACGACCAAACCACCTCTCCAACCCATGGCTAACATGACTACTAATGTAACTGCAAAGATAGATCCAATAAGGTGCCACAGTAATTCTGACACTTTATGAGAAGCTGTTTCTCCATAATTTCTTGTTATTTCTACATGAACATCATCTGGAATTAACGTTGCTCTTAAATGGTTTACTTTATCAATAATTACTTCAGCAATTTTCATGGCATCTGCGCCTTTTCTTTTCGCAACAGAAATAGTAACTGCAGGATATTCTGCTTTATACTCATTCGTTTTGTCACTTCCTTTACCAAAACCTAAAGACACATAATTTTGTGGAATTTCTGGTCCATCTACAATATTGGCAATCTGCTTTAAATAAATTGGTTGATTCTGCTGAACACCAACCACCAAATTCTCTACATCAGTTACAGAAGCTAAAAAATTACCTGTTTGCACTAAAAATTCTGTGTCATTTTTATCAAAACTACCAGCACTTAGTTGGGTATTATTGGCTTTTATCATTTCTGAAACTGATAGAAAATCCAAACCACTTTCTGCTAATTTATCTTTATCTAAAACCACACGTAATTGACGGTTTCTACCACCAATTTTGTGCGTAATTGCAACATCATTTATTTTTTTAATTTCCGATTCTAATTCTTGTGCCATTTGGCCTAGCTCATAATCATTGTAGTTTTCACTCCACAGAGTTAAACCCAACATTGGCACATCATCAATTGCACGTGTTTTTACCAAAGGAAACGTAACTCCTTTTGGCATTTGATCCATGTGCTTATTAATCTCATTGTACAATTTCACAAACGAACGTTCAATATCTTCGCCCACGTAAAACTGCACAATTACCATTGCTTTTTCGTTCATAGAAGTCGAATACACATACTCTACACCTTTAATATTAGAAATTAATTTCTCTAAAGGTTTTACAACTCTTGTTTCTACTTCTGTAGGACTTGCTCCTGGATATCCTACAAAAATATCTGCCATTGGCACATCAATTTGTGGCTCTTCTTCTCTAGGAATTAAAAACGACGCATACACACCAACAACCATAAAAACGATCATTAATAAAATGGTTAGTTTCGATCCAATAAAGACTTTTGCAATTTTCCCTGCTAAACCTTCTTTCATATTTTTAAGCCCCTTTTAATTTCCCCAAAGGGGAAAAACTGATTGGGAATTTTTACAGTTAATTTTTTATTTTATTTAGTTTGATTTCATTCTGGCTTCCTTCCCTTTGGGAAGGATTGAGGATGGGCTTATTTAATTTTTACTCCATTAAATAATTTTCCTTCAGCAGAAACGATGTAAGATTCATC
>CAXBPL010000026.1:0-36613 GCA_963977615.1 uncultured Polaribacter sp.
CTAAAAACCCATTCAAATAACACAATAAATAGTTGGTAGGCAATCTAAAAACATCCCTTTGTTCAACAGTAGAAAGTGGTTTTTTTGCATCAATTTTTGCTACTAAATTATTGCAGTTTTTATAGATAAGATGAATTACTTCAGCATCGTATTTTGGCGGTTTAAATAAAAACTCTCTTACAATATGATGTTTCCCATTATTCTTAAAGTTGATAATGGTTTTTTCTAATGGATAATGTGTTTCTTCCTTATCAATACCCAATAAAATATATTCTGTAATTATAAAAGAATGTTGATTATAACTTATTTGAACTTCATCTAAAGCAGAGAAAAACAATCGAACTTGTTCGTTAATTAACTCAATATCTACTCTAGAAAAAAATTCTTGATCCTGTATTATTTTCTTTTCACCTGCCCAACACAATACAAATTGTTCATTAAAAACTTTGTATTGAGGGTTGTATTCTGGTTTGTGATTATTAATAAAATCAAACACACCATTTAGAGTGAGTTCAATGTTATTTCTAGCATTTTTTTCAATAGATTCAACAATTTCTTTATTGGTATTTCTCAATTCGAAACCTTCTCCTAAAAAAGGCATAGAATTGCTTCCTCTTCTGTAAAAAATGGTTTCTCGTTTATATTTCCAAGCATTTTTTAAAAGAGATGTAATTAGATTGTTAGGATGAATAGTAACCAAACCAATCACTTTATGACGTGGTAAACTTGGAAAAGGCACGTTTTCATATTCAATTTTTGGAGGATTATTCAAATACGCATTTACCAAGTTTTGAATTTTGCTATCATCAAAAAAATCGACTCCAATTATTTTATTTTCTTCGTCTTCAATACCAATAACTATATAAGAATTATTGGCGGGATTTGAATTTGAAAGCGCACAAACATGTTTTAAAAACTTGGCTTTTCCTTCCTTAGAATCTAAGGATAATTTTTGCTTTTTATCATAAAAACTATTCTCATCATTATGAGAAAGTAGATTTTTGATTAAAAGTCTTTTGTTGATCATCCTAAGAATCTCTATTTAAAATTGTTGCAGTTGCTTGTGCTGTTGGATACACTACTAAATCTTCGATATTTACATGATAAGGCCTTGTAACCACAAAATGAATAATATCTGCAATATCTTCTGCTTGCAAAGCTTTATAGCCTGCGTAAACCGTTTTTGCTTTTTCTGTATCACCTTTAAAACGAACATCAGAAAACTCAGTTTCCACAGCTCCAGGATGAATTGCTGAAACACGAATGTTATGTTTGTTCAAATCAATTCTCATAGCTTTATTTAAAGCGTTTACAGCGTGTTTTGAGGCACAATATACATTTCCATTAGGATATACTTCTTTTGCAGCAATAGAGCCAATATTCACAATAAAACCACTATTTCTGGCAGTCATTTGAGGAATAATTGCTTTTGATACATATAACAATCCTTTTACGTTAATATCTAACATAGCATCCCAATCATCCATATCTCCATCTTGTATGGTTGATAATCCATGTGCATTCCCAGCATTATTGATTAAAATATCAATGTGTTTAAAATTTTCTGGAAGCGATTTTATTGTTGATAAAACTTCTTCTCTTTTAGAAACATCAAACTGTAAAGTAGTTACCTCTGTAAGTTTACTAAGTTCTTGCTTTAATTTTTCTAACCTTTCTGTTCTTCTACCACAAAGAATTAACCGAATATTATTTTTTGCAAAAAGTTCTGCTGTTGCTTTTCCTATTCCTGAAGTTGCGCCTGTTATAAATGCTGTTTTTGTCATAAAAATGTATACTACTATTTATGTTGATATTCTGTACCAATTTACCTTGAAAATATCACAAAAACAATTAAATATTAAAATGACTTTTTACATATTCAAAAAAGTTTTAAACAAGAAAAAACCACCCTCCTCAGGGTGGTTCCTCTTTCAATTGGTTATTGAGAAATAACCAACCAAAAATCAACTAACCAAACTTTATTTTAAATTTCTTCTAACTTTTGTTTTTCTTTCTATTTTAGTACGTTTTCTGTTGTTATTCCTTACAACTTCTTTCGCAGTTTTAACATTTTTTTCACCTTTTAAGAACTGTAAAAACCCTCTTCCAGAAAAATCGTATGTGGTCTCTGAATTGTAATGAAAAAGACTAATCCTTCCATCATTTATAACGCTCAATTCAAACTCTTCTATATCTCCATTATCATAATTTAATGCTAAAATTTTTAGGTCTTCAAAACCAATAACATCAAATACTTCATAGCCTCCAACATAATCCCATACTTTAAAATCAACTTTTGTGCCAACTGCTTCTTGAGAACTATAAAACGTTGTTATATTTTTTGGTGTAAATTGTAAATAATTTTCATCGTCAAAAGCATTTGGAATTCCTCCTCTTGTATCTACTTTTTCCCAAGCAACATACTCTTGTAAAAAATATTCTATATTTTCATAAAATAACTGATCGTAATCAAAATTGTTAACATTATAGCCAATTAAATAATAGCTTACATTTTGATTAAAGTTGTAAATTTCTATTTCATTGTTTGCTAAAATTGTTACTTCAAAATCGTTAAATCCATCTTCAACATGATTAGTTTCTAGCAAACCGTTAAAAGAATTATAGGTTCCAACATCAATTCCTAAACCATTTCCTGTTCTACCAATATCAACAATATTATTATTCGCATATAAAATACCATTGATAAAACTTAATGTAAATGCTCTCGAAACATAAGGAATATCTCCTGTTCCTGTTGTTCTATGATAATCTACATACCATAAATCATATCCAGAAACAACTTCTTCTAATGTTGGTTGATATTCAACAAAACCATCATTATAATTTGTTGTACAAGAACTTAATAAGGTTCCAGTAATTATAATCGTGAAAAGTAGTTTTAAGGCTTTCATAAGCGTTCGTTTTAATGGTTATGCTTATAAATAATCAAATTGTGTGCCATAAAAAAATCCACTCTAAAAAGAATGGATTAACTAATTGACCTTCTATTGTTTGGGTATAGAATCATAAAATATTGTTTTCCCTTTTTTAATAGATTTTATTTTGAAGTACTTTATTTTGTCTTTTATTTTATAGCTGATAATTGCCTCATTTTGTTTCAACTCAAAAGGCATTTTTTTAATTTCTGGAAACGTATTATGTATTTCTTTTGTACTTTTTTCATGCAAAATTATATCTGGTTTTTCAGTTGATGAAAAAATAGCAGAAATCATTTTCTTTTCTTTTACTTTACTCATTGTAAGTTTTTCTGCTCTTTTCGAAAAATAAATACTATCAAATTTCATCACATATTTAGAATCATAACCAATATTTACAGTCATCCCTTTATGAGTTGTTGTTTTTACAGACCAATTATTGTACACTGCAGATGTAATTGTAAATGGTGGGTTTTGTTCGAACTGAGTAGTTGCACATTCAGAAAAACCTACAAGTATTAATAACGTAGCAAAAAATTTAAATGTTTTCATATTGATTATTTCTTAAACCAATTTCAATTGTTATGCCAAGATATAAAAAAAGAGCTTATCAAAAATTGATAAGCTCTTTCCTATATTATAAAATATTTTCTGAAAAATATTTAAAATTCTTAATTTTTTAATGCTTCAGCACCACCTACAATCTCAAGTATTTCATTCGTAATTGCAGCTTGTCTTGCTTTGTTATACGTTAACAATAAATCGTCACGTAAATCTTTAGCATTATCAGTTGCTTTATGCATTGCAGTCATTCTTGCACCATGTTCAGAAGCAAAACTATCTCTAATTGCTTTGTACAATTGTGTTTTTAAAGACTTTGGAATTAATGCTAAAACAATTTCTTCTTTAGTTGGCTCAAAAATATAATCAGAGTTTGCATTTACATCTCCACCTTCAATAGGTTTTATTGGCAAAAACTGCTCTACTTGTGGCAATTGCGTTGCAGCATTTTTAAATTGATTGTACACCAATTCAATTTTATCATAGCTTCCAGAAACATATAAATCCATTAAATGCTCTGCTATTTCTGCAACATTATCAAAAGTTAAATCGTCGTAAATATCATTTCTGTTTTCTACAACTTTACGAGTTTTAGATAAAACATCGCCACCTTTTTTACCAATTGCGAATAAATCTACTTGTTTACCAGCATATTTTTCTGCAATTGTTCTTGTAACAGTTTTAGTTATTGATGAGTTAAAACCACCACACAAACCTCTGTTAGAAGTTATAACAACTAACAATACTTTATTTACTTCTCTTTGTGCAGAATAATCTCCACCAGAATCGCTATCTAAAGTTGCACTTAAATTTTGTAATAATTCTGTTAATTTAGATGAATAAGGACGCATTGCAACAATTGCATCTTGTGCCTTTTTCAACTTTGCAGCAGAAACCATCTTCATTGCAGAAGTAATCTGCATTGTAGATTTAATTGAGGTAATTCTGTTACGTATTTCTTTTAAATTTGCCATATTTAAGTAATTAGTTGTTAGTAATTAGTTATTAGTTATGGATTTAAAATCCACATGCTAAAACCTAACTTCTAATTAAAATGCTTAGAAATTTCTGCTGCTGCTGCTGTTAATGTAGCAGTAACTTCGTCTGTTAATTTACCAGACTTTAAAATATCTAAAGTATCTCTATGCTTTGTATTTAAATAATCGATGTAATCTCTTTCAAATTTTCTAACTTGATTTACAGGCACATCCTTTAACAAGTTTTTAGAACCTGCATAAATTATTGCAATTTGATCTTCTACTGTAAAAGGATCGTTCTGTGCTTGTTTTAAGATTTCAACGTTTCTTTGTCCTTTAGAAATTACATTCATTGTAGCTGCATCTAAATCAGAACCAAACTTTGCGAATGCTTCTAATTCACTATATTGAGCTTGATCTAATTTTAAAGTACCAGATACTTTTTTCATCGATTTAATCTGAGCATTACCACCAACTCTAGATACAGAAATACCTACGTTAATTGCTGGTCTTACACCTGAGTTAAATAAATCTCCATCTAAGAAAATTTGTCCATCAGTAATCGAAATTACGTTTGTTGGAATATATGCTGATACATCTCCTGCTTGTGTTTCAATAATTGGCAATGCAGTTAAAGAACCTCCACCTTTTACGATTTCTTTTAAAGAATCTGGTAAATCGTTCATTTCACTTGCAATTTTATCATCATTAATAACTTTTGCAGCTCTTTCTAATAATCTTGAGTGTAAATAAAATACATCTCCTGGATATGCCTCACGTCCTGGAGGTCTTCTTAATAATAAAGAAATTTCACGATATGCAACTGCTTGTTTTGATAAATCATCAAAAACAATTAAAGCTGGTCTACCTGTATCTCTAAAAAATTCTCCAATTGCAGCTCCAGCAAATGGTGCATAAACTTGCATTGCTGCAGGATCTGATGCGTTTGCAGCTACAATAGTTGTGTATGCTAATGCTCCTTTATCTTCTAACATGTTTGCAATTGCTGCAACTGTAGAAGCTTTTTGACCAATAGCTACATATATACAATATACTGGCTCACCAGCATCGTAAAATTCTTTTTGATTTAAAATAGTATCTAAAGCAACTGTAGATTTACCAGTTTGTCTGTCTCCAATAATCAACTCACGCTGACCTCTACCAACAGGAATCATAGCATCAATAGCTTTAATACCAGTTTGTAATGGTTCTGTAACTGGTTCTCTATAAATAACTCCAGGTGCTCTTCTTTCTAATGGCATCTCGTAAGTAACTCCTTCAATAGGACCTTTACCATCAATAGGACTTCCTAAAGTATCTACAACTCTACCAACAATACCTTCACCTGCTCTTAAAGAAGCAATACGTTCTGTTCTTTTTACAATAGAACCTTCTCTAATTGAAGTAGAAGCACCTAATAATACAACACCTGCATTATCTTCTTCCAAGTTTAAAACAATACCTTCTAATCCGTTTTCGAATTCTACTAACTCACCATATTGTACGTTAGATAAACCGTAAACACGAGCAATACCATCACCCACTTGTAGCACAGTTCCTACTTCACTCAATGAAGCCTGAGCTTCAAAATTAGTTAGTTGTTCTTTTAAAATTGCTGATACTTCAGCTGGTTTAATACTTGCCATTTATTTTGATATTAGATATTAAATATTAAAAGTTAAAGACTCCTAAAATCCGTTACTTTTAATATAAAACTTTTAAACTTTACTTATAGTTTTGAAATATAATGACTATTGTCAAATTCCTTTTTTAATTCATTTAAATGGTTAGAAATACTTGCATCATACTGCACATCTCCAACACGTAAAATAAAACCTCCTAAAATTGCAGGATTTACTTCATTTTCTAAATTAGCTTTTTCGCCTGTTAAAGCTAAAATTTTAGCTAAAACTTGTGCTTCTATTTCTGGAGAAATAGGCACAGCAGTTGTAACTTTAGCTACTTGTATATGTTTATAAAAATCATATATTAGTGTATATTGTTTTGCAATAGACCCTAACATTGGTATTCTTTTATTTTCTTGTAATAAATTAAACAATCCTAAAGTAATGTTATTTACTTTGCTTTCAAACATGGCTTTTAAGACTTTCATCTTATCACCAGATTTTATAATAGGACTGTTTAAAGCTACTGCTAATTCTTTATTTTCTGATATTGTTGAAGCAATTAACTGCATATCTAAATTAACAGCAGATTCATCTTTAGAATCTTTTGCAAGATTTAAAATTGCTTTAGCGTAACGTAATGCTGCTCTTGCGTCTTTCATAAAAAATTATTTTAAAGTAACTTCTTTTAAGATTCCTTCAACTAAAGCAAGTTGATCTTCCTTATTAGATAATTCTTTTTTAATTACAGATTGTGCAATACTAATTGATAATTCTGCAACATTCTTCTTTAATTCTGCTAATGCAGATTGCTTTTCTTGTTGAATAGAAGCTTGTGCTTTTTCAATCAAGGCACTTGTTACTTCTTTTGCCTCTTCTTTAGCAGTCGCAATCATTTTATCGCTGATTTCTCTAGCTTCTTTCATCATCGCTTCTCTTTCTGCTCTTGCTTCTTTTACTAATTTTGCATTGTCTGCTTGTAAATTTTGCATTTCTTTACGTGCATTTTCTGCAGCAGCTAAAGCATCTTCGATACCAGATTCTCTTTCATCTAAAGACTTTAGAATTGGTTTCCAAGCAAATTTAGCCATCAAAAATAATAAAATTATTAAGATAACAATTTGCATAAAAAACAAACCTGGTGAAAAATCGTTTAATAAAGTTTCCATTCTATGAACTAATTATTTATTTATTTTGTTTAATTAGAAAAACACATTTCAGTTTTTCTGGGTAATTTTGTTCTCTTAAAAAGAGAAATAAAACACATTCTATAACCAACCGTTATAAAATGTGTTTTTTTGCTTTTTAAGACGGCTGTCCTAAGATTAATGCACCAAATGCTAATCCTTCTAATAAGGCACCAATGATGATCATCGCTGTTTGAATTTTTCCAGATGCTTCTGGTTGACGAGCAATACCTTCCATTGCTTTACCACCAATTTGACCTAAACCAATACCACCTCCGATTACGATTAATCCTGCTCCAATTAAATTGTACATACTAACTGATTTTTATATATTAATTAAACAAATACTAATTCTCTTCTATGTTCTCCTTTTAAGAGATTCCGATTTTCATCAGAATTAATGAAACGACCTAGATTTTTACAAATCTAACGTTTTATTAATGATGCTCATGCTCTTCTACAGCCATCCCAATAAATAACGATGATAACATCGTGAAAATAAATGCTTGTAAAAATGCTACTAAAATTTCAATAACCATTATAAATAATGCCAACACTAAAGACATACCTGTAGACGCTACTGGTCCAAAAGCTTCTTTCATTGTTACCATTAATGCAATTAAACTCATTACAACAAAGTGACCTGCTGTAATGTTTGCAAATAAACGCACCAATAATGAAAATGGTTTAATTAAAATAAAACCTGCTAATTCTATTACTGCTAAAATTGGTCTTAATATATAAGGAACTCCTGGCATCCATAATGTGTGTGCCCAGAAATCTTTGCTACCATTAAACATATAAATTACCATTGTAAACAACGCTAAACATACAGTTACTGCAATTTGCCCAGTTACGTTAAATCCTAATGGAGTTAAACCTAATAAATTTAAAATCCAGATAAAGAAAAATACAGTTAGTAAAAAGCCCATGAACTTTTTATATTTTTTCTCTCCAATATTTGGTCTTGCTATTTCGTCTCTAACATAAATTACCAAAGGCTCTAAAACTCTACTGAATCCTTTTGGTATTTGTCTAGTTTTGTATTGTTTTGCTAATTTAGAAAAAGCTAAAAGCATTAAAAAACCTGCAAACAAAATACCTACAACACTTTTAGTGATTGAGAAATCTAAAACTTTAGCTGCATTTGTAGCATGATGAGTTTCATCAAAAGAAACAGAAGTTGCTCCATTTTCTAACTCGTAAATTTTAGAATGAATTTTGGCAAACTTCAATCCTTTTTTATCAACGATTACGTGACCATCATCATTATGATGAAATTCTGATGACATAAAAGTCACCAAGCCTTCGCTTGTCCATAAAATAACTGGTAGTGGAAAACCTACGTGTTTTCTTTCACCCTCATCTGAAGTATAAGAATAAAACGAAAAATCGTGAGAATCCTTAAGGTGATGCTGAATGTAAGCCTTTACCTCTTGACCAGTATTAACTCGACCATCGTCATTTTGATGACCTGTTTCTTTATCTATTTCCGAAGCAAAAATTGTAGCAGAAAAAAGTGCTATTATCGCTATTGTAAGAAATTTGATTGATTTTTGTGCAATCTCCATTGTTAAAATACGCTTTCTAAATTCGGCGCAAAGGTATGTAATTATTCAAAAACACAAGCCATTTTTATTAATCTTTTTTATTTAAAATTTTGGCGATGAAAATCGCTTCTGTTAATAAAAAAATAAAGAGCGGTAAAATCAACGAAATTTTGGCTATTTTTGGTAAAATAGTATCGTTAAAGAGTGACTCATAAAAGACTACGCAAAAAAATATAATTTTAAAAAACAAACATCCTAAATAGATAAAACCAAGCTGAGGGAATATTTTATCAACATTTGCTAACAGTCTAAAATTAACACAAATTAACAAGGAAAAACCTGCATGAAAAAGATATACTTTTTGTAAAGAAAAAGGCAATACAAACTCATTTACATCAAGATAATATTGATGCAAAAAAAAACTCAACAAAAAAAGTGAAGAGAATGTTACAAAATAGAGAAGAATACTCTTAATCATTAATTTTCTTTGCTTGTCTTATTAATAAATAAATTGATATAAAAATTGCGAGAAGTGTAATTGTTTGCTCTAAATAAGTAGTTTCAAATTTAACATCTAACCATTTACCTAACAAAAAACCTAGATAAATTGTTAAGCCCATTTGCAACCCAGCACTAGAAAGTTGGATCGCTTTATTTAAAGGCTTTTTTGTCTCCTTCTTTTTTATGCTCTTTTCTTGATTTTTTTCCATCTTCTTTATGTACCTCTTTTACAATCGCTTTCATAGTGCAAGAAGCATTAAAAGCGGCTCCTGGTTCTATAGATAATTTACCAACTACAACTTCTCCAGAAATTTTTGCAATTGCTTTTACTGTTAAAATTTTTTCAACAATTAATTTTCCTGAAAATGTGCCTTCAATATCTGTATTTAAAGCTTCTACAGTTCCGTTAACAACGCCTCCAGAACCAATGATAACTCTTCCTTTTGTTTTTAAATCTCCTTCTAAAATACCATCTATTCTGTAATCTCCATCAGAAATTATTTCTCCTTTTATGGTTGTATTTTTTGCAATTACATTTCTTTCCATTTTTCTTGGCTTCTTGTTTTTAGAAGAATCTTCTTTTTGCTTTTCTGACATTTATTTGGTCAATTGTGTTACAATTGCTTTTGCTTTTTTACCTTCTTCTGTATTCCCATAACTTACAGCTACATACTCTAAAGCAGCTTTATAGGCTTCTTTATCTTGAAATTTACCAATAGCAAACGCTTTTAATAGCTCAAATTTTGGCATTAAATCTGCATTTGGAATCGTTGGTAAAACTTCATCAATTTTTGTAATTACTTCTTGAAATTTATCTTCTTTATATAAATAATAAATTTCTTTGTAGGTTTTTTCTACTTCAGTTTCTTCAATTTGCTCTTCTTCGAATTGGATTTCTGGATTTAAAATTATCTGAGCAAATTTTGTTTCTGGATATTTTGTTAGAATAACATTTTTATGTTTTTCGGTATTTTGAGCATCACCCAAATTATTATAAATTTGATATAAATGCCAGTTTATTGGTAAGATTAACTCTTTATTTGGCTGTAAAGAAGCAACTCTTTCCAATCTTTGTTTTGCTAAATTCTGATTTTTAAATTGCTCTTTATAAATCAACCCTAATTCATATAAAGCTTGATTTCTGTTTGTTACCAAACTATCTATGACAACTTGTTCTGTAGGAATTGCACTTAAATACGTATCCAAATCGTACTTTACATTTGTTTTAGCAACTTCTGTAGCATCTTTTGTTGCACCTCCAATCGTTGCTTTTTCTGCCCATCTCCAATTATCTTCCAATTTTCTTGCGCCCCAAATTTTTTGGAATTCGGTTTTACCAAAACTTAAGGATTGATTGTTATAAAAATACCATTTTCCTTGATCTGCCGAATTTAAACCATTATTGAGGTTACCAAATGCCATTTGATTTAATCTTAATTGTGCAGCATCTTCATCTGCCTTTTTAATTTTTTCTATATAGTTTTCAAAAAAGGCTGTTTGCTCTTCTTTTGATAAGGATGCAATTTTAATAATACTATCGTTTTCAGTAACAACATCTTCGAATTTAATTAAAGATGCTAAGTTTTTATGTTTTCTTTTGATGCGTCTAATTCTGATATCTAACGTATCATTTGTAACCTGTAAAACACTATCATAATACGAACTTGCTTTTTGATAAGCATCTTGTTTAAAATAGATATTTCCTAATTTTTCGTAGGTATATGTTTTCTGTTTGTCACTGCCTTTTTTAGCTCTTAATGAACTATTATAATAGGTAATTGCTTGTTGTAAACTATCGTTTTTTTCATGTAGAAACCCAACTTGATAATTCAACTCATCTAAAAAAGGTCTGTTATCTCTGTCTTTAATCAGTTTATTCATATCAGCAATTAAAGAAACTATGGAAGAATCTTTTTTACTGTTTTTAGCAATTTCTATACGTGCGTGAATTTTGTATTTATAAGGAGCTTTTTTAAAGTTTGCCAATCTTCTAAAAACTACATTGGCAGAATCTTTTTTATCTTCAGATGCGTAAAGTTGACCTAAAATAAATAAATTCCTTGCTGCTTGATATTCATCATTTAAAGTTCTAGTCGCTAAATGTAAGTGTTTTTTAACTTTTTGAAGACTATCTGTTTTTGTGTAAGCCATTGCCAAAGCTGTGTGCCCTTTCTCTTTAATTTCGGCTGGCAAATTTTTCTCTACAGTATCATTTACTTGTAAAAGTAGTTTTAAAGATTCTATAGCAAACTCTTCATTATCTAATCTTACATTCGTTTTTGCTCTCCAAATTTTGGTTTCGGAAATTAAACTAGCATTTGGATAATTAAGAATTACATAATTAAAAGCTTCAATTGCAGGAATAAAACGTTGTGAATAATAGCGATCTTTTCCAAGCAATAAATAAGCTTCGTCCATTTGGCTATTTCTCTCAATTCCATCAATATTCATTTTATGAAGTTGAATAGCTTTTACAGCTTTCTCTTCAGATATTTCAAACGGAGTTAATGCTTTATTTGCATTATCATTTTTATTATTAGGACTTCCAAAACCTGCTCCTGGACCATTATTAAATTTGGGCATTACAATTTTATCTTCCTCAAATTCTACAGGTTCTATTGGTAAAATTTCGAAATAATCGTCTTTATAACCTTCATTAATACCATCAATACCTTCTTTAAAGGCTTTTTTACCATTAAATAAAACGTTATATTTTGTAGTTAAGGCGTGATAATTTCTATTAATAACTGTATCCTTTTTGGTGCTACAAGAATATATAGCAACAAAAAGTATAAAAATGATTACTATTTTTTGAGTGTTTTTCACACAGATAAATCTAAATTAAACAATTTTTTTATAAAACTAAAAACTCTTATTTATAACTAATTTCTAACGAAAATAGTATAAATAAGAGTGTAAAAGTAGTAATAAATTAAGAATAGCGTGCTTAAGCAGAAAAATAACTCTCTAACTCTTGTAATGTTTCAGTTGATGTTACAATATCTTTTACCACATTTCCTTTTTCTAAAACCACAATTCGTTCGCAAACTTCTGTAACGTGCGTTAAATCGTGACTAGAAATTAAAACAGTAACTTCTCTATTTTCCGTTAATTCTTTGATGATTGTTTTTAACCTGATTTGTGTTGTTGGATCTAAATTTGCAAAAGGTTCGTCTAAAATTACAACTTGTGGATTGCCCATCATTGCTGCAACAATTCCTGCTTTTTTCTGATTTCCTTTACTTAAATCTCTTAAATATTTTTTCTTCCCTATAATTTCTCCGTTAAAAAACTCATCAAATTTGTTTAAAAAAGTTTTTACATCAGCTTTGTTCATGCCTCTTAAATCGCCAATAAACTCAAAATATTCTTCTGGAGTTAAATAGCCAATCAAAAAAGATTCATCAATAAAAGAACCTGTAAAAGATTTCCATGCTTCGCTTTCGTTTACTTGAATATCATTATTTATAATGGCACCAGTTGTTGGTCTTATCAAATCTAACAAAATATTAAATAACGTTGTTTTTCCTGCACCATTATTGCCTACCAAACCAAAACTTTGTCCTGTAGGAATCGAAATAGATGCTACATTTAAAACTTCTGCTTGTCCGTATTTTTTTGAAACTGTATCTATAATTATCATAGTTTGCTGTAATTTAAAGGTTGATTACTCAGATTGCTTAAATCCGTGAAGTGTTACGTATTTCTTTTTTTGATATTTCTTTTCAATCATATTCATCATCGATTTTCTTAATAAAAATGAGATTATACCAAATGCAGCAATTGTTATAACTGCAGCATTAAAACCTACCAAATAATTAACGATTGCATAAATTAGCATTGGTAAAACTAAAACAGGAATCATTACCAAAAATTGAGCTGCACTTGTGCCTTGAGTATTACCAAAACCACTTGCAGATAAATCGATTCTTTTTTTATTATATGCACCCATAAATAGCATTATTAAAGGAGTAACCCCTAAATTGAAGAAAAAACCTGCAACAATTAATAAATAGATATCAATTCCGAAATAAATGTAAGGCGTAGATAGAATAAACAAAACAATGGTCATTACAGTCATTAAAAAATGTTTGCTTTCTAAAAATTTACGATACGAAAAATTTTGTGTCATTAACATTCTATAATGCTCACTATCCCAAGCAGGAACAAACTGCCCATAATTCATTGCAAAACCTCCTGTTAAAAAGATACAACCATATAATTGCCATACTTGAGAGTTTTTATACGATTCTGAAGTAAAAAAGAACAACCCAAAAAGCAAAAAGAAAAAGGACATGAAAAATACTGTTTTAGTTCTTTTATTTCTCCATATTAAACGAATGTCGTTTTTAATAAATGGGGCTACATCTCCAAATTTATCAACAAAAGATAAGTTTGCAGTTTTAACATCTTGCACTTCACTTTTTACAGCACCATCTAAATAAATAATTTTAAAAAGTTGTTTAAAGTTCAAATAATATAAAGTAAAAACTAAAATTAATCCGATTACAGAAAGTAATGGGTTTTCATAAACTGCGTAAAACAGATTTCCGAAAAAACCATTAAAATCGAACAATTCAAATTTAAAAGACAACCATAAACCTGCTAAGGAAGCAATAAGAATTCCTAAAGCAAAATTATTTTTATTGATTAAAAAATTAATGAAGTTTAAAGAAATTGCTAGCAAGCATACAAAAAGCGTCCAACCAATTACACCACCAACATTATAACCTTGTGCTATTAATACAATTGCAAACGGAATATATAAAAATATAGAACCTAGATTAAAAAAAGAAAAAACCGATTTTGATAACACATAATTTACCAATTTGCTTTTTTTAATTGGTAATATTAGCATTGGTTTAATATCCATTACTGGAATTTTCTGCATTAAATACCTAAAAATTAAATCAGAAATTATGAAGAAAATTAAAAACTGATTCACAATTATAAAAGGATCTTTTTCTGGGAATTCGTCTTTAAGAATAAAATATCCTCCAATTCCTGCTGATAAAAAAATAATCAAAAGATAAAGTGCAAAAAAGCCCATTAAAATTTTTAGTCCGATACTTTTACCAAAAGAAGCCGAACGAAAAAACTTTTTCCATTCTAACTTTAAAAACTGTAAAATCATAAGTTTGTGTTATGTTGGTTTGATTATAAGTAGTTGGTTATTTGTTTTTGTTACAAACTTTTTACCATTTTATATTCTGGATAGGTTTCTTGCAGTAATTCTTCTGCTTTTTCTGGAATTACATAATTAGAAACGTAAAACAATATGCATAATAAAGTGATCACGAAAGAAATTATAACAAGCCAGTAAGTTTCTAATCCTGAAAAATTAAAACTTGTTAGGTTGATAAAATTAAATAGATTAACCATAGTTATGCCTGTAAAACCATTTTTTGTAGTGCCAATCATGGCTTCTAACAAGAAAATTTTTTCATTTTCTTTTTCTTTTTTCTTACGTCCCTTTCTAACTTTATAAATAGCAACCATTTGAAAAATGATTACTATTAAAAGCGTTCCTAACAAAATATATTCTGAATATGGAATTTGAAGCACAAAAAAGAAACCTAAAAAAATGAAGGCAGTTGTTATAATTTTTGGCAACGTAAACCATTCTTTTGCAAAACGTAAAAGAATTTTCCAGTAACGCTTATTCATCTGTTTTTGTTTGGCTTCAATAACATCCATAAAACCAAAAATGCCAAATTTTTTGAAGGATTTGTCTCTTGCGTTTTCAAAGGTAATTTTTGGGTTTTCAGCCCAGGTTTCTTCGATATCGTTTGCTAAATGATCTACCAATTCCGATTGCACATCATAATGATACACATAATGTTGACGTGTAAATTTGTATAGATTTTCTATTTGGAGGTTTGTTAGTTTCATTAAATAATAACTTAAGGATATTGTTGATTTACTGTTTTTTTATTTTGTTGATATACATATTCTCCTGACCAAAAGAATAAAAAAAGTAATGTGTAACTGGCTATATAAATAGTATTATGAGTTGAATTAGCAATACTTTCTGCTGATCTACCAAAACCAGTTTGTAAACAAATTACAAACACATAATAGACATTATAAAACCCCAATGTCATACTAAGGCTTAAAAACTTTTCTTTTTTAGATCTTATTGATGCTTTAAAAATAATAACAAACATTAAAATTATTGAAAAATAATATAAACACTTGAAGAAGTTTTGAGCTTCATTAAAAAAAGATTGGATTTGAAGTAAAAGAAAAAAGAGAAAAACTGTTATTATAATTTTAGGAAGTTTAAAAAAAGAAATCAAATGCTTTAAAGAATCTTTATAAAAATTTTTTGTAACTGATTTCGTTTTTTCTTCTAATAGCCTACTGAACCCTTTATCAGAAAAGCTTTTATGAATATTTTCTATTTCTTTTTTAAAATCTAAATTAGGATTGTCATCCAGTTTTTGTTCTAAAATGTTAGCAAAATGATCTACAATTTCTGCTCTAACATCATAATATTTAATACCACAAACAACAACGTAAGTATCTATTTGTAAAATTTGTTCTTTTGTTAATTCCATAGTTATGAAATTTTATATGTTTTGATAGTTTCAATATGTTTCTTATAAAACGTGTAATAAATATAGGTTGATATTAAAAACGCAAAGTTAAAAGCGATCCAAATTGCATTTGTTGATGCATTAGTATTGTTAGTAAATAAAAACTCACAAGTAATTATTAAACCAAAAACTAAACTTGCGGTTTGTGTTCTCAATATAAAACTATAGGTGGTTTTTTCTTTGCTTAGCCATTTTTTTATCATTAAAAATATAAAGAAAAAAGTAGCACAAACTCCTATTATTTGTAAGAATGGAAATAGTGTATTTATTGCATCTACTATAAATGGAACTTTTAAATATTGAATAAAAATTAAAGGAAAAAAATAAGCTGACATATATAAAAAGTAAAATTTCTTAAAAGATTTTTTAGCTTTTTCAATCACCAATTTTGGTGCAGCATAATACATTCCAAAATAAAAACTTGAAGTTTCTTTGATGTGTCTTTTCCAAGAATTTGTAACCATAGTAAAAGCGTTATCAAAACTCATATTCTGGTTTTTAATTTTCTCTTCAATATCAGTTACAATATGGTCATAAGCTTCTAAACGAATATCAACATAATTGATGTTATTATTGTTTAAAAAAAGCTCAACTTTTTGTGTTTGCTCTTTTTTTAATTCCATCTTATTCCAAGCTAAATTTAGGATTTACCAAATGTTGCATCGTCTTTAAAAACTCTTGCATTTCTGCTAATTTGTTTACAGTTTCTTTGCTACCACTTTCTGTAAGTTTGTAATATTTACGCAATCTGTTACCTACTTTTGCAACCTCAACATCTAGCAAACCATCAGCTTCTAATTTGTGCAAAGCTGGGTACAAAGCGCCTTCTGTAATGTTTAGTTCGCCTTTGGTAAGCTCTTTTACTTTTTGAGTAATTTCATATCCATACATTTTATCATTACTTTCTAATAATTTTAAAATGATGGTTTGTAAAGAGCCTTTGTATAATTTTTGTGTTCCCATTTTTGTATCTTTATCATTCCTAGAGTTAGATAAATTTCGAAAGTTATGATGCTTAAAAAGGCATCTTTAAAATTTTATCAACATATATTAAAATCAAATATACATAATTTTCTTATGTATAAGAATGTTATGTATAAATTTAAGACAAAAAAATTCCGAAAAAGTTAATTTTCGGAATTGTATTATTTCAAAAGAGCTATAGTTCCTTCCTTTTGTAAAAGTTAGGATGGGCTATTTTTTCACTTTTAAAACATCAGCAATAATACGTTCTAGTTCTGCTTTTGGTAAAGCTCCATTTGCCATTTGTGGTTCGCCTTCTGCTGGACAAAACAACATAGATGGTATGCTTCTAATACCAAATGCTGCAGCTAATTCTTGTTCTGCTTCAGTATCAATCTTATAAATATCTATTTTGTCTTTATATTCTTCAGAAAGCACTTCTAAAACTGGTGCTAATGCTTTACAAGGGCCACACCAATCAGCATAAAAATCGATTAATGCAGGTTTGTTTCCTTCAAATTTCCAGTCTTTATTTTTTTCAAAGTTGAATACTTTTTCTAAAAATGTTTCTTTTGTTAAGTTCTCTGTCATTGTTTCTTAATTTAAGTATAATTTTAGTCGAAATTAAACTCAATATCTTACAAGAAAATAGTAAAACCAAATATATATTGTTAAAAATCATAAACACCTGATTATATAACACATAGTTTTATGTAACTTTAAAAAGTTAAATTTTGTAACATCATTAAAATAAAACAACTAATAATAAATTAATCAAATTTAAAAACAATGAAAACTATTAAAAAAGTGTTTTTTTCAGCAGCAATAGCTTCACTTGCTTTTGTGTCTTGTAAAGAAGAAAAAATAAAAGAAGAAAAATCTGCAGGTATTGTATTAGAAAATATGGATACTTCTGTAAAACCTACAGACGATTTCTTTAGACATGTAAATGGAACTTGGTTAGATAAAACTGAAATTCCAGACGATCAAACTTCTTGGGGAGGTTTTAATCAGCTTCGTAAAAAAACAGATGCTGATGTTTTAGATATTTTAAACACAGCAATTGAACAAAAAGATTTCCCGAAAATAAAAGATGCAGAAGGAAATGAAATCGATTCAGATCAAGAAAAAGCAGTAAACTACTACCAAACAATTATGGATACTGTTGCTAGAAATAAACAAGGAAAAGCTCCTGTTATGCCTTATTTAGCTAAAGTTGATGAAATAAAAACTAAAAAAGATGTAGAAACTTATCTTACAAATATGGCTCCTTATGGAGGTGGAGGTTTTTATGGTTTTGGTGTTTATAACGATTTAAAAAACAGTAGCCAATATGCAGGTTATATGGGTGGTGGTTCTTTAGGTTTATCTAGAGATTACTATGTAGATGCAGCTGTAAAAGATAAATTAGACAAATACCAAGAGTTTATGGCTAAAATGCTACAAGAATTTGGTGATGATGAAGCAACTGCGAAAAAAAATGCAGCTACGATTGTTGATTTTGAAACTAGTTTGGCAAAACCAATGATGACCAAAGAAGAAAGTAGAGATATTAGAAAATTATACAATCCAATGTCAATTGCTGATTTGCAAAATTTAGCACCTGCTATAGATTGGCAAGCACATTTAAATGGAATTGGTGTTAAAGATTTAGATACTATTATTGTTACAGATCTTGGATATTTTAAAGCCATGAGCGATATTTTTAGTAAACGTTCTGTAGAAGATATCAAATTATTATTACGTTGGAATACTATTAATAGCTCTTTAGGATCTTTATCAACAGATTTAGAAACTGCTAATTGGGAATTTTACAGCAAAGAAATGCGAGGAGCTAAAAAACAACGTCCAAGAGATGAAAGTGCTTTATCTAATTTAAATGGTGCTATTGGTGAAGCTTTAGGAAAATTATATGTAGAAAAAATGTTTCCACCAGAAGCAAAGAAAAAAGCTGAGGAAATGATTGATAATGTAATGCTTGGATTTGAAAAAAGAATTGCACAATTACCTTGGATGAGTGAAGTTACCAAAGAAAAAGCATTAGAAAAACTACATAAATTAACTGTTAAAATAGCCTATCCAGATGTTTGGAAAGATTATTCAAAATTACAAGTTACAGGTTTAGAAGATGGTGGTTCTTACTTTGAAAACGCAATAAATGTTACAAAATGGAACTATGCTGAAAACATGGAGAAGTTAGGAAAAGAAGTAGATAGAACTGAATGGGGCATGTCTCCACAAACAGTAAACGCATACTTTAATCCTGTAAATAACGAAATTGTTTTTCCTGCAGCTATTTTACAACCTCCATTTTATGATTACAAAGCAGATGAAGCTGTAAATTATGGTGGAATTGGAGCTGTTATAGGTCATGAAATTTCTCATAGTTTTGATGATTCTGGAGCACGTTTTGATGGCGATGGAAATCTTAAAAACTGGTGGACAGAAGAAGATTCAGAAAAATTTACTTCTATTGGTAAAAAGTTAATTGATCAATACAGCAATATTATTGCTATAGATAGTATGCATTTAAATGGCGAATTTACGCTTGGAGAAAATATTGGAGATTTAGGTGGTGTACAAGCTGCTTATGAAGGTTTACAAATTTTCTTAAACAAAAACGGAAGACCTGATAAAATTGATGGATATACTCCAGAACAACGTTTTTTCCTTTCTTGGGGTACCATTTGGAGAACAAAAATGCGTGATGAAGCTCTTAAGAATTTAATTATGACAAATACGCATTCTCCAGGAATGTATAGAGCTTATATGCCTTTAAAGAATGTAGATGCTTTTTATGAAGCTTTTGACGTTAAAGAAAATGATAAAATGTATTTAAAACCAGAAGATAGAGTTAGAATTTGGTAGACAATTATTCTTTTGTAAAGACTCATTTTTAGGAGTTTTTCAAAAATAAATCGCATAAAAAAAGCTTTCAAGAAATTCTTGAAAGCTTTTTTGTTGTGGTCCCAATGAGGCAAAAATTTTTTGTATTCAGAACAAGATATTGCAATTTTTATTTTATAACATTCTTATAATTTACAGAATAGAGGTTAGTGTCAATTTCGATTAATTTGATAGTATTAATAATATATTTTTTGTGATTGAATACGTCATTTAAATTCAATTTCTCTGTAAATAATTATAAGTAAACTTTTTAAGCTTTATTATTAAAAAAGAATACTACACCTTGATAAGGTTTTCGACCTTGACTTTATTAACTATTTCAGAGTAAATATCTGTTGAGTTCTCAGGAACCTCTAAAGAAACAATTAACGAATATCTCATTTTATCATTGAATCTATTCATTTTCTTAAGGTTTTTCCACCAACCAGAAGCTTGTGGATAAACTGCTACATACTCACAATTAGATGCATCTGCTGCTGTTAGTGTACAACTATTACTATGTACAGATCCTTTGAAAATATTATTCATCCCTAGATCCCAAGGTATATTTGTCTTTTTACTAAAATACCCATCAGGTAATCCTTTATTTTTATCTATACCTAGTTCTTCTTTTATTTTATTTCTTGGCACATTATTTATACTTAGCATAAAATTATCTGGATCATCGTTAGCAGGCATTAAGGAAAATTTTAAAGCCGCAGATTGATATGAATACTTCGTTGAATATCCTTTTTCTCCTGGATTAGGTTCGATAAAATAAGATAGTGTAATCTTAATTTTAACTTCAGCTTCTCCCATTGATTGTAATGTTTCTTTTGGCCAAGGAAAATTATAAAAATGAACATCTTTTGTTTTAATTGAACCATCCAAATCTTTAAAGTAAGGTTGGATTTCTTCTTCAGAAATAAAAGTCAAAAAATTAGTTTTACTCTCTTTAGCTTTTATCAAATTTGGAATTCCATAGCCATATGTTCTTAACATTAAAATCTTAGATTTTTGAGAGGAATCATAATTCAATTGAGATTTCATTTCATTAGTCCAAGATGCAGAATGAATCATTAAACCTCTTAATGTTTCTTCCCAAGCTGCATTATAAACATTTCTTAATTCAGCCATAAAATTAGATGCCAAAGCAGTTGCTGCACTAGTAGCGTTAATAGTAGAAAACTCATTGAAACTAGTAACTTGTGGTGAAGTTGTTAATAATTCTAAATCATCATCGCCATCAATATCTCCATTTTTTCTTTTAATTAAATTACCCCCTTCGAATACAACATCTGGTTTTATTGGCCAGCTTGGTTCCCAAGCATTTGAAGTTCTACTGAAAGGGGATAATTTATTTAATTGAGCTACCATATCTAAATTTGGCAAAATCTTCTGTGTATATGCTCCAATTGTTATAGCATTCCAAGATTGACCAGGATTAAATATTTGAGAATTTAAATTACTTTCTGGATAATCTTTATACTCGTCTTCTGTTTGTATGTTTCCTGCACTAATTAAGAAAATTTTTTTATCTTGATTATTCTCTCCGAATACATTACTATCTATAACTGCAGACCAAGCTGAAGGTTTTCCAAAATTAAAATCAACTTGACTACTTATAGCAAAACAATAAATACGTTTAAAAGTTGGATTATTAATTATTGCTGTTTTTATAGCAACATCTGTATTAAAAGGCAATCTAGAATCGTCATTCCATCCATTTGGAGGAATAATTTTAACAGACTCTAACCGATGATTAATTTCTTTATCCTCTAATGATTCTAATAAAGCCTTTAAGTCGCCATAAACAGCAACTCCAGCCATTTTTGTTCCATGACCTCTAGCTCCTGAATCATTAATTCCCCAATTTATATCACAAGTTAATCTATCACTATTTGATAGAACAGGCGATATTAATGGATTTCCGTTATTTACTCCAGAGTCAATAATTGAAATATAATTATTCGTATCAGTATTAAAACTGACTCTGTCTATTAAATCATCAACCCATTCTTCACTTTCTTTACTACCAGAATCCAACCAATAAGAATTCAACTCTTCTGATTTTCTAATTTCTGCAATTAGAGAACAAGAATCAATCATTTCTTGCAAATCTTCTAAATTTGCTTTCACACTAATGATAATTCTTTCAGGAAAATAAAGAACATTTTCATCAAATTGAATATCATTAAAAAATAAGATTAATTTTATATTTTCTATTTCTTCTTCATCAATGTATTGTTCTAATGAAAACCAAATTTCCACCCAACTTTTCACATCTTTTTTAGGGATAAAATCAGAATTTCCTATCCAGAAATCAAAAACTGTTGGCTTATAAAAATTATCAATTCTATTGATGAAAGATTTAGAGATCGGTTCTCCTTTATTTGTTGATTTATTTAAATATTTATCAACCGTTTTAAGAAGGTTTTCTTTTTTGTCTTGAGAAAAGAAGACAGTAGCAGTTTGAATTTTACTCTCTGAATCATATTTGACATTTAAAAGCTCTCCTCCACTAGTCCTAGTACTGAATGAATCCAAGTTTAATGAACTTTTTTCTGCACTTGAAAAACTAATGTACTCACCATTTCTAATTGGTAGGTCATTTTGTGCTCTATTTTGGACGTCTATTTGATAATTTTGCCAAATACTATTAATACCATCTCTAAGGTAATTTCCCTGAGTTTCTCTGTCTTTTTGTGGAATAGGATCAGAACTTTTAGGAACAACTATTGGAATAATAGAATATGGTGATTTAGTATGTATGTTTTTTACAAATAAATGAGGATAATCTTTTTCTGTCATAGCAATTAATACATGTTAGTGTCTCATATATTATTTATCCGATCAATTATGGTTTGAAGTAATAATTTTTGAGTAACTTTTTCTTTATCAGTTAATATTGTTTCTTTCAATGCATCATTACAAGCACTAGTAATTTCTGCATGACTTAATCCAATAGCTTTATTCACAATTTTTTTTAATGAGAACTCAGCTAAATAGTTGCCAAGCTTTATTTTAATTAAATTTTCAATTTCTTTTTCTTCTGGAACGGAATAGGTTATAATATCATCAAACCTTCTAAAAAGGGCAGAATCTAAAATATTTATATTATTTGTAGCCCCTATTATAATACTTTCAGAAGAATCTTGTTCAATAAATTGTAGAAAAGCATTTAAAACTCTTCTCATTTCACCAACCTCATTATCTCTTGCTCTTTCAGCTCCTATTGCATCAAATTCATCAAATAAATAAACACCTCTATTAGCAACCATCATATCAAAAATCAACCTTAATTTTGTAGCTGTTTCCCCCATATATTTGGTCATCAATTTATCCATCATTATTACATAAAGTGGTAATTTTAGTTCTCCTGCAATAACTGATGCTGTAATGGTTTTACCTGTACCTGGTTTTCCAGATAAAAGTATTTTCCTCCTATTCTGTAATCCAAATTTTTGAATTTTGTCCCTTAACTTATATTCTTTAAGTATTCTATCTAATTTTCTTTTAACTCCAACAGAAATAACCAATTCATTTAATCTATTCTCAGGATAATAAGGTAAGACTAGGTCAGATATATCTTTTTTTAATTTAATTACCTTAAAACCACCAGATCTAGATTTATCAACTAAAGATTTTATTTCTTTAGCTATAACCATATTACCTTTTCTAGCTTCGTGAGCTGCAACTTGTAAAGCCATAGAAGTAAACCTATCTTCATCATTTTTATAATGAGATTCTAGCAATAATTTTATTTGTTCTGAAGTTGCCATGGGATAAACTTGCTTTTTTAGAATTTAATTTATTATAAATATAATAAATATGAAATGAATATTACTCTTTTATTACTGTTTTTTAATATAAATAAACGACACAAAAACCGACACAAGAAATTTAAATAAAAACAAAAAACACTCAAAATCAAATGATTAAGAGTGTTAAAAGTGGTCCCACCTGGACTCGAACCAGGGACCACCTGATTATGAGTCAGGTGCTCTAACCAACTGAGCTATAGGACCAATTAATTAGGGTGCAAATGTACTATTTATTTTAAATAATTTGCAAATATTTTTAATTAATATTACACATCTCTTTTCATCAACCATAAACCAAAATCTTTTAGATTTTCTTTGCTATCATTACTAATACTCATTTTAGAAAGTGTATCAAAAGCTTTTTGTGTATAATTTTCTATTTCTTGTGTAACTAAATAAGGGATATCGTTCATTTTAAAAATCCTTGTAACTTCAGGAACTTTAAAAGAATTGTCTTTTAATTTCTGTCTGTAATAAAATGCAAGTTTTTTTTGATGTTCCTCATTAGCAACCTCTAAGCATTTTAGGTATAAATAGGTTTTTTTATTTTCCATAATATCGCCACCAATTTGTTTCCCAAAAGTTTCTGCATTTCCAAAAGTATCCAAATAATCATCTTGTAATTGAAAAGCCAAACCAAGATTTAAACCAAAATCGTAAATTAAGTCAGCATTTTTATCATCTGTTTCTGCAACAATTGCTCCCATTTTAAGGGCAGCAGCTACTAAAACTGATGTTTTTAAACGAATCATATTTATATACCCATCAATCGTAACATCATTTCTGGTTTCAAAATCTACGTCTAATTGTTGCCCATCACAAACCTCTAAAGCTGTCTTGCTAAATAATTTTGCTAGTTTCTGAAAAACAATAGGTTCATAATTTTCAAAATATTTATAGGCTAAAATTAGCATAGCATCACCTGAAAGAATACCTGTGCTAATATCCCATTTTTCATGAACAGTTGGCTTGCCTCTTCTTATAGGAGCATCATCCATAATATCATCATGAACTAAGGTGAAATTATGAAAAACTTCAACAGCTAAAGCAGCTGGCAATGCTTTTTTAGAATCGGCTCCAAAAATATCTGCAGCCATTAATGTTAAAATAGGGCGAATTCTTTTACCTCCTAATTTTAAAATATAATCTATAGGTTCGTACAAATTCTTTGGTTCTTGCACCCATTCTTTAGATTCTAAATACTGTAAAAATTCCTTTTGATAATGTAAAATGTCCAAATCTTTAATTTTTATGTAAAAATAATGTAAAGAATTTTGTCTTTTAAAATGAAATGTTAAAAAATGATTAAAACTTTGGAAACTTTTTTTGTTTCTAAAGTTTCCTGTTGTACATTTGCACCCTTAAAATAATAAAAATACGTTTTTTAAAAATTGATATTTAGATAAAAATATCTAATTAAAATTTTAAAAAAAAGTTTTACTAAAAATGAAAGAAAAAATTATAGCAAAAGCTGGAGAGTTATTTTTAAAACTAGGTTTTAAGAGTGTAACTATGGATGATATTGCCAGTGATTTAGCTATCTCAAAAAAAACATTATATAAATACTTTTGTACAAAAAATTCTTTGGTTGAAGAAACAACAAGTGTATTGCAGGATTCTTTTTTATCTATTATAAATAAAATTTCTCATAAAGGGTACAATGCAATAGAGGAAAATTTTGAAATAAAGAAAATGTTTAAAGAAATGTTTCAAAATGCTTCTTCTTCACCAATTTATCAACTAAAAAAATACTACCCTAAAATTTATGAGAAAACAATGGAAAAAGAAATTGTTTTATTTACAGAATGTATTAAAATAAATTTCAAAAAAGGTATTGAAGATGGCTACTACAGAAAAGATATTAATATAGAATTGATCACAAAATTTTATTTTTCTTTAGTTTTTAGTATTCATGAAGGTATGTTCGAAAATTATAAACTACCAAAATTAGAGCAAGAAGTTTTAGTATATCATACAAGAGCAATTGCTACAGAAAAAGGATTAAAAGAATTAGATAAACAACTTAAAATTAATCAATTATAAAAATGAGGAAATATATTTACATACTTTCTTTTTTTGCATTTGTAATTAACACAACTGCTCAAGAAAAAACAATGCAACTTTCTTTAGATGAAGCTATTGCTTTCGCTTTAGAAAATAGTTATAATGCTAAAGCAGCAAAAAACGATATTAAATCTGCGAACGAAAAAGTTTGGGAAACAACAGCTATTGGTTTGCCACAAATTAATGCAGCTCTTGATTATCAAAACTTTTTAAAACAACCTGTTTCTTTATTACCAGCTGCAGCTTTCGATAATACAAGCAGCACAGTATCTACTGTAGAAGATTATTTTGATTTACAAGCAAACAGAGAACCAACAGCTCCTGGTGGTTTTATTCCTGTAGTTTTTGGGACACCTCAAAACATGAATGCTACTGTTACATTAACACAATTACTTTTTGATGGTTCTTATCTTGTAGGTTTACAAGCTTCGAAAACTTTCTTAAAAATTACAACACAAGCTGAAGAAAAGACAGAATTATTAACAAGAGAGGCTGTTGTAAACGCTTATGGAAATGTATTGGTTACTCAAAGTAGTATTTCCATTTTAAATAGAAACATTAAAATTCTTCAAAAGAATTATGATGATGCTAAAAAAATCTACGAAAATGGTTTGAATGAAGAAGAAGATGTAGAACAACTAGAAATTACTTTAGGGAATCTTAAAAACCAACTAAAGAGCGTGCAAAGAATGGAGGAAATAGCCTATCAAATGTTAAATCTTTCTTTGGGTAGTTCTATCAATACAACCTTAATTTTAACGGATACTTTAGAGAGTTTAGCTACTGAGAATATTCAGTTGGCGTTAATTTCTGAACCTTTTAATGTAAATAATCATATCGATTTTAGAATCGCAGAAAATAACAGAGAAGGCAGTCTTTTAAATGTAAAGTTAGAAAAAAGTAAATATTTACCAACTTTAAGTGCTTTTGTAAATTATGGTACACAAGCATTTTCTGATTCGTTTAGCTTTTTTGATGGCGATCAACGTTGGTTTGAATCTTCTCTTTTAGGTGTAAGTTTAAACGTACCGATTTTTAGTAGTTTTAGTAGAAAATCGAAAGTTTCTCAAGCAAAATTAGAATTAGAAACTGCAGATTTTCGTTTAGAGGAAACCAAACAACGTTTAAGTTTACAGGCTCAAAAAGCACAAAATGATTATCAGTTTAGTATTGAAAATTATCAAACTGCAAAAAAGAATGTTGGTTTGGCAGAAAGAATCGAAAAGAAACAACGTATAAAATTCTTTGAAGGTATTTCTTCTAGTTTCGATTTATTACAAGCACAAAATCAATTATACAGCCAACAACAAAGCTATATACAATCTATGTTAGACGTAATTTCTACCAAAGCAGCTTTAGAAAACGCATTAAATTTACCAATTAACTTAACTAAATAAAAAACACCGATGAAAAATATATATTTAATCTTATTAGCAACTGTTCTTTTTGCTTCTTGTGCAGATAAAAAAGAAGTTTCTGTAGATGATATTTTAGCAACTAATGATATTACGCAACTAAAAACTAAGAAATCAGAAATTACTGCTAAACAGCAAGAATTAGCTGCAGATTTAAAACTAATCAATGATCAAATTGATGCTTTAGATGATAATAAAAACATGCCTTTAATTACAACCTACAAAGTAAAAGAGGAAGTTTTTACACATTTTATAGAGTTACAAGGAAGTGTACAAACCAAACAAAATGTTTTAATTTATCCTGAAATGCCAGGTATTTTACAAAGCGTTTATGTAAAAGAAGGTCAAAAAGTTTCTAAAGGGCAAATTTTAGCAAAGATTGATGATGGAGGAATGTCTCAACAATTAGCACAATTAGAGGCGAATGCTGCCTTTGCTAAAACTACTTTTGAACGTCAAAAGAGATTATGGGATCAAAAAATTGGGTCTGAAATTCAGTTTTTACAAACTAAAACTGCTTACGAATCTCAACAAAGTGCTGTAGATCAAGTAAAAAGTCAGTTAGGAAAAGCTACAATTAGAGCGCCTTTTTCTGGAATTATAGATGTTGTTTTTAAAGAAAGAGGAACTGTAGTGGCTCCAGGACAAGGTTCAGAAATTTTTAGAATTGTAAACCTGTCTAATATGTATATTGAAACTGAAGTACCAGAAACCTATATTGGAAGCATCACTAAAGATAAAAAAGTAGAAGTTAATTTCCCTGTTTTAGGAGAAACTGTAACCTCGAAAGTAAGACAGGTTGGTAATTTTATCAACCCAAATAATAGATCTTTTAAGATTGAGATTGATGTACCAAATTTAAACGGAAACGTAAAACCAAACTTAACTGCAAGATTAAAACTGAATGATTATACAAGCGAAAACGCAGTTTTAATTCCTCAAAGTATTATTTCTGAAAACGCAAAAGGTGAGCAATTTATCTATATTATAAAAGATAAAAATGCAAATGATGAAGCTGTTGCAGAACGTTTAATTATTGAAACAGGAAAAACACAAGGAGATATGATTGAGGTTGTAAAAAATCTTCCTGCAGATTCAGAAATTATTATGGAAGGTGCAAGAAGTGTTAACAATGGTCAGGCTGTAAAAGTGATTAACAAAAAGTAAACATGGAGAAAAAAAATAAACAAGTAGACAAAGAATTTAAACTTTCTTCTTGGGCAATAAATAATAAAACTACTATTTATGTCCTAATGTTTTTAATTCTCTATTTAGGAATTTCGGCATATTTTACAATGCCTAGAGAGAATTTTCCAGAGATAAACGAAACCAAGATTTACATTAGTTCTGTATATCCAGGAAACACTGCAGAAGATATTGAAAAGCTAATTACAAACCCTTTAGAAGATAAATTAAAGTCAGTTAGTAATGTGGTTGAAATTACCTCTACATCTCAAGAAGATTACTCAATTATTACTGTTGAGTTTGATGAAAAAATTGATGTAGATAAAGCAAAACAGAAAGTAAAAGACGAAATAGACCAAGAAACTGCTGGCGAAGATTGGCCAACTTTTAATGGTGCAAAAGTTACGCCTAATGTTTTTGAGTTAAGTATGTCTGAAGAAATTCCGATTCTGAACATCAACATTTCTGGGAATTATCCTGTTGCAAAATTGAAAGAATATGGAGAATATTTGCAAGATGAAATTGAAGATTTAACAGAAATCAAGAAAGTAGATATTCGTGGAGCGCAAGAAAAAGAGGTTGAAGTTGCTGTAGATATTTACAAAATGATGGCTGCAAAAGTCAGTTTTGATGATATTACAAATGCTATAAATCGTGGAAACGTAACCATGTCTGCTGGTAATTTTATTACAAGTCAGCAAAGAAGAACCATTAGAATTATTGGCGAAATTGATGAACCATCAGATTTAGGAGATTTTGTAGTAAAATCTGAAAACGGAAACATTACCTACTTAAAGGATGTTGCTGAAATTTCTTTTAAGGATAAAGACAAAACTACTTACGCAAGAGAAGATGGTCATGCAGTTGTAATGCTAGATGTTAAGAAAAGATCTGGTGAAAACATGGTGGCTGCTGCAGAGCAAATTGGCGTAATTGTTAAAGAGGCAAAAGCGAATAATTTTCCTCCAGATTTAAAAGTTACTATTGCAAATGATCAATCTCCAAAAACTATTGGACAAGTAGATGATTTGGTGAATAACATCATTTTTGGTGTAATTTTAGTGGTAATTGTATTGATGTTTTTCTTAGGATTTAAAAATGCAATTTTCGTTGGTTTTGCAATACCAATGTCTATGTTTATGTCTTTAATGATTCTAGGAGCCATGGGTTACACCTTAAATACCATGGTACTTTTTGGACTAATTATGGGTCTTGGAATGTTGGTAGATAATGGAATTGTGGTTGTAGAAAACGTATATCGTTTAATGGACGAAGAAGGAATGACCAGAATTGAAGCTGCCAAAAAAGGAATTGGAGAAATTGCTTTTCCAATTATCATATCTACAGCTACAACAGTTGCAGCCTTTATTCCTTTAGGTCTTTGGCCAGGAATTATGGGGCAATTTATGGTGATTTTACCAATTACATTGTCTATTGTTTTAGGTTCATCTTTATTCGTTGCCATTTTCTTTAACTCGGTTTTGGTTTCTCAATTTATGAGTACAGAAGATAAAGATATGCCACTAAAAAGCATCATTAGATTAACATCTATTATGGGTGTTGTTGGTTTGTTAATTTTCTTTTTCGGAGGCGAATATAATGGTTTAGGAACCTTAATTTTATTCACAGCAATTATGTTGTGGGTGTATAGATTATTTTTAAGAAAAGCAGCAAATTACTTTCAGAAAAACACCTTAGTAACTTTAGAAAATTGGTATGGAAGACAATTAAAAAGATCACTTTCTGGTTGGGCTCCTTACGTTTTAGTAGTTGGAACTTTTATCTTACTAATTGTTGCTTTTATGGGCTTTGGTTGGTCAGTTGGAGAACAAAGAACAAAAATTGAGTTTTTTCCAGATAACAAACCGAATCAAATTATTGTGTATATAGAATATCCTGAAGGAACAGATATTGAAAAAACGAATCAAATTACCAAAGAAATTGAGCAGAAAGTATTTGGCGTTTTAAATCAAGATCAATATACAGATGGAGATTATAATTATATGGTAGAAAGTACAGTTTCGCAAGTTGGTGAAGGTGCTGGAAACCCACAAACAGATGGAGGATCCTCTGCAGAAATGCCACACAAAGGAAAAATCACAGCTTCCATGCGTGAGTACAAATTTAGACGTAAAGAAGATAGTGAATTGCTTCGTCAAAAAGTACAAGCTGCTTTGGTTGGTATTTATCCTGGAGTTTTAATTTCGGTTGAAAAAGATGCAAATGGACCACCTGCAGGAGCACCTGTAAACATCGAATTAAATGGTGAGGATTATGAAGAATTAATTTATACAGCAGAAAGAATGCGTGATTATTTGAACACGCAAAGTATTTCTGGTGTAGATGAATTAAAAATTGATGTAAACAAATCGAAACCAGGAATGCAGGTTTTGGTAGATCGTAAAAAAGCGGGTGAATTAGGAGTTTCAACTGGGCAAGTTGGTTCTCAATTAAGAGCATCAATCTTTGGAAATAAAGCAGGTATTTATAAAAAAGATGGTGAGGATTATGATATTTACGTTCGTTTTAATAAAGAGGATAGATATGATAAAAGTGCCGTTTTTAATCAGAAAATAACCTTTAGAGATCAAGCTTCTGGTAAAATTAAAGAAATACCAGTTTCTGCTGTGGCTTCACAAAGTAACAGTTCTGGTTTTAGTGCCATAAAACACAAAGATGTAAAACGTGTGGTAACTGTGTATTCTGCACTTTCTCCTGGAGAAACAGATGCAGGTGCAGTTGTGGCTAGAATCCAAAATTCTATGAAGAGTTTTAAGGATTTACCAAAAGGAATTAAAATTGATTATACAGGTCAAATTGAAGAGCAAAACAAACAAATGGCGTTTTTAATGGGCGCATTTTTTACAGGTTTAATGCTAATTTTCTTTATTTTGATTTTCCAATTTAACTCGGTTTCTAAACCAGGAATTATTATGTTGGCAATCTTTTTAAGTTTCATTGGTGTATTTGGTGGTTTGGTAATTTCTGGAGCTCCATTTGTTATTATGATGACCATGGTTGGTATTATTTCACTTGCAGGAATTGTAGTAAATAATGGTGTGGTTCTTCTAGATTATGCACAACTTTTAATTGATAGAAGAAAAATAGAAGATGATGTTGCAGACGAAGATTACTTGCCTTTAGATAGTTTATTTGAAACGGTTGTAAAAGCTGGTAAAGCACGTTTACGTCCTGTTTTATTAACAGCAATTACCACAATTTTAGGATTAATTCCTTTAGCAATTGGTTTAAACATTAACTTCTTTACTCTTTTTAGTGAGTTTGATGCTAATATTTATATGGGTGGAGATAACGTTGTTTTCTGGGGTCCATTAGCAAAAACTGTAATTTATGGTTTGTTAATCGCTACTTTTTTAACGTTGATTGTTGTTCCTATTTTATTCTTTTTAATTACAAAGTTTAAAATGAGAATTAAAGGAGTTTTACCTCATCAATTAGAAAAAAAGGAAAATGAAAATCTTGCTTTTAGTGAAGATGTAAGAATTGACAATAAAAATCAAATTTAAATTAAGATGATATTATTTATCCTGCAAGGTTTCTTTTGAACCTTGTAGGTATAATTTAGTATTTGGAATAAATAGTTGATTATTTAAATACCTACAAGGTTTTGAAAACCTTGCAGGAAGTTTAGGAATAGAAAAAAGGGTTAAAATCATATTGATTTTAACCCTTTTTAGTTTTTAAATTAAGCTTATTATTCATCAATAATAATATTTTTATACATTTTAATAATTACTTTTTGCTTTTTTAGATCGATAAAAGTGTATGCTGTAAAACACATTTCCTCTTTATATTCGTCTAAAATATTTACAGATCTAAAGCCTAATTCTTTTTCTGGATTTGTATATTTTTCATTTAAAAATAACTGTAATGCAAAGAAAATTTCATCATGATTTTCTTCAAAATAGTGAATAGCATTTATTTGAAAAGTATTCATAGAATGCAAGTAACTTAGACTTATGTTATTTGCATATAGATTGCAATATCCATCTGTTTCTTTGCTTGGATCTATTTCTAAACCACTATCATCTACTTTCCTAAAACCTAAAGTTGATGCTATATAAATGTAATCATCATAATCTCTTGTTTGCATAATTTAGATCTTTATCTAGTTGATAATCGTGTACTTAATAGTAGGTATATTATCATGGAAATTTTCCACTTAAAATAATATTCACTAAATTTAATTATTCTTTTGTCCATTTTATGAAAAAACTTGTTTTTTTAATCTTCTTTTTAACTGTAATTCCACTTTTATCTCAAGAAAATGGAGCAAGAGGAACACTTACAGATTCTGATAAAAAAGACACCATAAAAGGTACTAAAAGAGCTTTGATTATTGGAATTTCAGACTATAGTTCATCTGATTTAACGCTAAAATATGCTGATGATGATGCAAAACTTTTCAAAAATTATTTAACGAAAATTGAAAAAGTAGCCGAAGAAAATATAACACTTCTAATCAATGAAGAAGCTACCTCTTTTAATATTTTAAACGGACTCCAAGATTTAATAACATCAACCAAAAAAAATGATCTTGTATACTTGTTTTTTGCAGGTCATGGAGATGTTGTAGACAAAGAAAATGTAAAAGAACAACTAGGCTTCTTATTGGCTTATGATGTAAATCAAAATAGAGAGTTTTATGGCACACAAGGTGTAATTCCGTTTAAAGATATAAGTTTAACTGTAAATACAATTGCGAGTAAAGATGCAAAAATAACGTTGGTTTTAGATGCTTGTAGATCTGGCTATTTGTCTGCAGATGGTGCTCAAAATAATTTAAAAACATTTAATGAATACTTGCAAAACTCTACAAAGTTATTAAGCTGTAATCCTAATGAATTATCTTATGAAGGAGATAACTTAAAATTGAGCGATGACAATACTGGTCATGGTTATTTTACTTATTATTTGGTATTGGGTTTAATGGGTGCTGCAGATAATTTAGTGCAAGACAACAAATTGCAATATTTTGAACTTCAAGGGTTTTTAGACACCAATGTAAATTTAGCAACCAACAATAAACAAACGCCTGTTGTTAAATCTAAAACTTCTACAGGTGTTTTTAAAGAAGTACTTTCTTTGGATAAAAAAGAAGCATTAGAGCAGATACAGAACCCAACAGGCCTTAAAAATATTTTGGCCTCCAGAAGCAATTCTAATACAAATGAAAAAGGTTTAGAGCTAAATTCGGACCTTATCAAAAAATTTAATGACGCTTTAGAAAATAAAAATTATTATGGTACTTCTTTAAGTGCTTTTGAAATTATTAAGCAAGCAATAAAAGAAGCAAAAACAGATAGTAACATCATCAATTTAATGAAAAACAAACTGGTGGTTGCACTATCTACCAAAGCCCAACTTTTAATAAACGATTATATTGGGAATGTTGAAAACTTACCTAATGGAAACGTATTTCAGCAAAATGCAAAACATCTAGAAATTTGTTTAGAACTTATAGAAAAAGAGAATTTTAGTTACAACCGAATTTTAACAAGCAAGTTATTTTTAGAGGCTTACGCAATCATTAAAAACAGACAGTTTAACAAATATCCTTTGGCTAAAAAGAAGTTAAACCAAGCTTTAGAAATAGAGAAAAAAGCCGCATATATTTATAATGCTTTGGGTATTGTTTTAAATTATGAAGAAGATTATGAAAAATCTGGAGAAAACTATAACAAAGCAAGCGAACTGATACCTACTTGGACGTTTCCAATCAACAATTTTGGGAATAATTATTTAGATAAATCCGAATATGAGAAAGCCAACGAATATTTTAAAAAGGTATTAACCATCAAAAAGAACGATATAAGTAGTTATAATAATTTAGGAGCTGTTAGTGAAAACCTAGGTAGATATCAAGAAGCAGAAAACTATTATCATAAAGTAAAAGAATTTGGAGGCGAATATTTATCTATCACTTTAAGAAATTTAGCAATTTTGTATAAAAATAAAGGCAATATTAAAGGTGCAGAAAATTATTATCTACAAGCTATACAAAAAGATTCCACAGATGTAGATGCTTTATTTGGCTATGCAACGTTATTAATTGATGAAAATATAAACTCACAAAAAGCTGTAGGTTTATTGCAAAAAGCAATTCAATTAGAACCTTTTATAGCAAAAGGATATTCTGAATATGGCTCTTTTTTAAGACGCTATCCAAAAAACGATAACGATTTGATAAAAGCAGACAGCCTTTTTAAAATCGCCATCAAAAAAAATCCTTTTTATACGTGGACTTATGCAAGTAGAGGCTGGTTATTTCACAAACAAAATGAAGATGAAAAAGCATTAACTTCTTTTAATGAAAGCATAAAAATAAATCCTAAAAAGGCAAGTGCTTATTATTATCTAGCTAATTTTTATGAAAATGGTTTGCAAGAAAAAGCATTGGCAAAAGAGCTATTTGAAAAATCGTTACAAATAGATTCTTTTTATATGCCTGCTTATAAAGGTTTAGTTAGTTTGTTAAATTCAGAAAATAATCAAGATACTTCTATAAAAATGTTGCAAAAAGTAATTGCTAGAAATAGCCAAGCACCAGATTTATATGCACTTTTAGGAGATACTTATTATAGTAAAAAAGAATACGAAGCTGCTATTAACAATTATCAAAAAGCCATTGAAGTAGATAGTACCTATGCAAAAGGCTACACAAATTTAGCTTACAGTAAATTGATTACGAAAGAATATGTAGCTGCATCAAAATACTTCAAATTAGCTGCAAAATACAATCCATATAAAAATAAAGTGACAGATTTTTCTAAACTTTTTTTACTCCAAGCCAGAAGAGAAAAAAGAGCAAATAATGTTGAAACAGCAGCAACTATTTTAGAACAAGCATATAAACTAGACACCAATATAGAAACCATTTTTGCGCTCATAGAATTGTACTATTTCACAAATGAAATTAATAAAAAGAAAGCCTTAATTGAAGAATTGAAGAATTTTTCTGCAGGTAAAAGTTGGCAAATAAAAAAATATGAGTTGCTTTCTAAAATTTATATCGATTTAAATGATGCAAAAAATGCACGCTTTTATTTTGATGAAATGCAAAAAATTAACCCAATAGCCAATGTTATTTTAGAAGCTTTAGTTTTATCAATAAATGATAAAAACAAAGAGGCAAAAGAAAAAATAAAAACGGTTAATCCTTTACTATTAAAAGAGCAATATTTAAAGAGAAAGTATAATAGCAAAACAATTAACACCATTAAAAAACTTCAAGAATGAAAAATAAAATAATCATCAACATACTTATTTTTAGCTTTCTAAGCTTTAGCTTAAAAGCAGGCGTAAACATTAAAAATGGCAACTTTTACATTTCTTATTCAGATGTTTTACTAAAAAAATACAAATCTGCCTTCAAAGATATTACAAGAACATACAATTCTAAATCTACAGAAATTGGTTTGTTTGGTTATGGTTGGGGAACAAAATTCGAAACCTCAATTACGGTTTATCCTGATGGAACTTTACAAGTAAAAGAATATGGTGCTGGAGGTAAAACCATTTATTCTTCCAATTTTATTTCTAGTGATTTGACACAATTAATGATTGATGATTTAATTGATGCCATGCAAACTGAGGGCGATTTAGAATTAGACCCTACAAGTATTACCAATCAAATTAAAAAGCTAAAAAACAATATTGAGTATCGTTTAAAAACTTGGGACAAGTATGTTGAAAAAGGATTGTTAGAAAATCCCACAGATTTCCCTATAGGTTCTGAATGGGAAAGTTTTACAAGAGGAAATCAGAAAATAACATTAACAGCAGAAGGTTTTGTAAGAACTCAAAAAAATAAAAATGAAAAAGAGGTTTTTAATTTAGATGGACAATTAATTCGTTATGACTTAGGAAATGGAAATTTTACCATTTTAGAATATACTAACAAAATTCTTTCTAAAATGATTACTGGTGATGGAACTATCTTAAATTTTGAAAGCAATGAAGATGGATTTGTGACGAAAATTTACTTTAAGAATGAAGAGGAATATAAAGAATCAATTTATAAATATATTAGTAAAAAATTAGTGTATAGTGCAGATATATCATTTAATCAATATGGATATAAATATGATGAGAAGAAAAACCTCACAAAAATTATTTACAATTATGCAAGGTTTCAAGGAGAAAAAATAGATGCTATGCTAATTACATATCATCCAAAATCATCTTACACAAAAAGTGTTACGAGTAGAGATGGTAGTTTAGTTTCTTATGAATACCCTACTTTTTTTAAAGAAGATGGCACTAAAGACGATCATCATTATGCTACAAAAATTACCAAAGAAGGCTATAATGGAAGTT
>CAXBPL010000027.1:0-34140 GCA_963977615.1 uncultured Polaribacter sp.
ATACAGATGCTTTTGCTTATAGCAATGGAGGTGTTGCTTCTGCTTTAATTTCTTTGCCTTTAAGATACATGCATACTACAGTTGAAATGGTACATAGAGATGATGTAGAAAATGTAATTAAAATGATTTATGAAACACTTTTAAACATAAAAGGTGGAGAAACTTTTTCTTATTTTGATTAGGAAATAAAAAATACAGATCTATTTTATTATCAATAAAATAGATAAATAATTTAGGCTCTTCAGGTTTTAAAACTTGAAGAGTTTTTTTTTATAACATTTTTAGTGATCAGTATATATAAAACTTCTTCTTTAAAAATAAAGTATCCTTTTTTCAACATTCTTCTTTGTGATTTAGAAAGGAACCTTTTTAAGCTGTTAAAAAAAATAACTATTAAAATTCTCATCATTCAGAAAAGTATAAATTGAGTTACAAATTTTTACATTAAAATTATACATAGGATATTATTTGTAAAATAAAAAATCATGAGATTTTAAGTACCTTTGCAAAATATTTTATACTTTCAAACAGATTAAAAATTCTCTATTTTTTATTTTTATATGATTAAAGAAATTCAATTGCGCGTAAATTTAATTGAAGAACGCAAAGAAAACATCTTACTTTACAAAGCAGCAAAAGAACTTTCTTTAGATGTTTCTGAAATTTCTGCTGTAAAAGTTTTAAGAAAATCGATTGATGCTCGTAAAAAAGAAACCATTTTTAACTATAAAGTAGCTGTTTATATCAATGAACAAGTGCCAGAAAAATCTGAGTATAATTTTAATTATAAAGATGTTTCTAAGGCTAAAGAAATTCATATTATTGGTTTTGGTCCTGCAGGAATGTATGCTGCTTTGCGTTGTATAGAACTAGGTTACAAACCTGTAGTTTTAGAACGAGGTAAAAATGTTCAAGATAGAAGAAGAGATTTAAAAGCCATCAATCAAGATCATTTTGTAAACGAAGATTCTAATTATTGTTTTGGTGAAGGTGGTGCAGGAACATATTCTGATGGAAAATTATATACAAGAAGTTTAAAACGTGGTGATGTTCGTAGAATTTTTGAAAACCTTGTTTTTCATGGAGCAACAGAACAAATTTTAGTTGATGCACATCCTCATATTGGCACCAATAAATTGCCGAAAATTATTCAGAATATTCGCGAAAATATTTTAAAGTTTGGTGGCGAAATTCATTTTGAAACTAAAGTAACCGATTTTACTATAAAAAACAATAAATTACAAGCTATTCAACTTGCAAACGGATCAGAAATGGCCGTAAATTCTGTTATTTTAGCAACAGGTCATTCTGCAAGAGATGTGTATGAATTGTTGCATAAAAAAGAAATCGCTTTAAAAGCAAAATCTTTTGCAATGGGCGTTCGTGTTGAACATCCACAGGAAATAATTGACCAAATTCAGTACAATTGTTCTGGAGAAAGAGATGAATTGCTACCTGCTGCAGCTTATAGTTTGGTGCATCAAGTAAATGATAGAGGTGTCTATTCTTTTTGCATGTGTCCTGGAGGTTTTATTGTACCTGCAGCTACTGCAAATGGAGAAGTTGTTGTTAATGGAATGTCGCCAAGTAGAAGAAATAATAAGTTTGCTAATTCAGGAATTGTTGTAGAACTTGATATTGATAAAGATTTTAAAAAATACGAAAAATTCGGCGCTTTAAAAGGGTTAGAATTTCAGAAAGATTTAGAAAAAATTGCTTTTTTTGCTGGTGGAAGAACACAAACTGCACCTGCTCAAAGATTGGTAGATTTTGTTGACGGAAAATTATCAACAGATTTAAATGAAACTTCTTATCAACCTGGTTTAAATTCTGCGCCTTTACATTCTTTATTACCAAAAATTATTGGTAGTAGATTAAGAAAAGGTTTTGCTGCTTTTGGGCAAAAAATGCACGGATATTATACAAACGAAGCTAATATTGTAGGTGTAGAATCTAGAACTTCATCACCTGTAAATATACCAAGAAAAGAAAATTTAGAACATACAGAAATAGCAGGTTTATTTCCTTGTGGAGAAGGTGGTGGTTATGCAGGTGGAATTGTTTCTGCTGCTATGGATGGAGAACGTTGTGCAGAGTCCGCAATTGAAAGAATTACAAAATTGTAAATAACTTTGATAACTTTTTCACTTTAAATCAATTACTATTTATAATTTTACATTCTTAATACAATCCATGAAAATTACCATTGGTAGAATTGACAAAGCAGATTTTCCTAAATTAATTTTAGAAGATATTGATCTAAAAATCGATTCAGGAGCTTACACATCATCTATACATTGCTCTAACATAGAGGAAGTTACCATAGAAAACGAAAGTTTTATAAAGTTTAAATTATTAGATCCTGAACATCCTTTTTATAACAATAAAGAGTTTACAACTAAAAATTATACGTCTAAAATTATAAAAAGTTCTAACGGAATTTCTGAAAAAAGATTTATGATTCAGACAGAAATCACTATTTTTAATACAACATTTCCTATTCACTTAACATTAAGTGAGCGTAAAGACATGAAATTTCCTATATTATTAGGAAGAAAATTCTTAAACAAAAAATTTGTGATAGACACTTCAAAGACAAATTTATCCTATAAATTAAAATACACAAACAAATGAGAATAGTTATTCTATCTAGAAATCCTAAATTATATTCTACACAAAGATTGGTTGAAGCTGCAACAAAAAGAAAACACGAAGTTTTTGTTGTCGATCATTTAAAATGTAATATAGAGATAGAAAGAAGAGCTCCTAAAATATATTATAAAGGAGAATATATAGAAAATATTGACGCAATTATACCTAGAATTGGTGCTTCTGTAACTTTTTATGGTACAGCTGTTATTCGTCAATTTGAAATGATGAAGGTTTTTACAGCGGTTTCATCTATTGCTTTAACAAGATCTAGAGATAAATTAAGTAGTTTACAAATTTTAGCAAGAGCTGGAGTTGGCCTACCTAAAACTGTTTTTACAAATTACACAAAAGATGTAGAACATGTTATAAATTCAGTTGGTGGAACTCCTTTGGTTTTAAAACTTTTAGAAGGAACACAAGGTTTAGGCGTTGTTTTAGCAGAAACACCAAATGCAGCAACTTCTGTTTTAGAAGCATTTAATGGTTTAGGTGCAAGAGTTATTGCACAAGAATTTATTAAAGAAGCTGGTGGTGCAGATATTAGAGCTTTTGTGGTGGATGGTAAAGTAGTTGGTGCTATGAAACGTCAAGGAAAAGAAGGTGAATTCCGTTCTAATTTACACAGAGGTGGAAATGCAATTGTTATAGAATTGTCTGACGAAGAAGAAAGAACTGCACTAAAAGCAACTAAAGCAATGGGATTAGGTGTTGCTGGTGTAGATATGCTACAATCCTCAAAAGGACCTTTGGTATTAGAAGTAAATTCTTCACCTGGTTTAGAAGGTATTGAAATTGCTACTGGTAAAAATATTGCAAAAGAAATTATCCGTTATTTAGAGTTGCATGTCGAATAAACCTTTTACACTTTTAGGCAAAGTTATTCCTGAAGGAAAACGCACAGTTATCGATTTAAAAATCGCTAAATTACATACAAGAACTACTGTAAACGTTCCTGTAATTATAGAGCATTCTAATAACCCAGGACCTGTAGTTTTATTATTGGCTGGTATTCATGGTGATGAAACAAATGGGGTTGGTATTGTTAGAGAAATTATCGATTTAAAAATGAACAAACCTAAAAACGGGACTATTATTTGTATTCCTGTTTTTAATATTTTTGGATACTTAATTCAAACAAGAGAGTTTCCTGATGGTCGTGATTTAAACAGGATGTTTCCAGGAACCTTAAATGGTTCTTTAGCAAGCCAATTTGCGTATCAGTTTAGCGAAAAAATTGCTCCTTTTGTAGATTATGTAATCGATTTTCATACTGGTGGAGGAGAACGTGATAATATTGCACAAATTCGTTGTAATAAAGACGATGACAAAGGTTTGGAATTGGCAAAAATATTCAATCCACCAATGATTGTGTACTCTAATAACATTGTAAAATCGTTAAGAGAAACCTTGCACAAAATGGGTAAAACCGTTTTACTTTTTGAAGGTGGAAAATCGAAAGAATTAAACCCAACAATTATTAATGAAGGTGTTAATGGTACAAGAAATGTACTAATTCATTTAGGTTTAATTGAAGGCGAAATTAAAGCGAGAGCAACTTCTATATTTGTAAAAGAAGCAAAATGGTTGCGTGCATCAGATTCTGGAATGTTTAAAGTTAGAATCACAAATGGCGCTTATGTGAAGAAAAAAGAAGTGTTAGGAGTTATTCAAGATCCTTTTGGAGAATTTAAAAAGAAAGTGTACGCTCCTTTTAATTGCTACGTTTTTTGCATTAATAAAACACCAATCGTAAATAAAGGAGATGCTTTATTCCATTTAAGCTTAGAAAAATAAGCTCAATAAAGACGTAGTTACCATGTCTAAAAAAACTAAAAAAGCGTCAGAATTACAAGGCATCAACCATCTTATTGTTGATGCCACAATTGGTGTTACAGATTTGGTGGAAGCTATGCACAACCAAATTGTACATCCTCCTTTATTACCTTCTACAAATGTTCAAAATCTGATTACCAAGATTGCAAACATCACTTTTAAAAATATTAGATGGGGCACTTTATTTGTAGGCAAAACGTTGGACAAAACTTTAGGCTTGCTAAATCCTGCTCTTGGTAACTTAAAATCGTCTGATAAAAAAGACTTCATACTTTCTATTTTAAATGGTGTCATTGGCGATTATTTAGCTGAAAAAGAAAATCCACTAGAAATTGAAATGCATTTTGTGCATCAATCTAAAAAAATTACTATTGATAAAAAAAGTATCAAGAATTCTTACTCAAATATTTCTAGTAAAATTATTTTAATGGTGCATGGTTCTTGTATGAACGCCAATCTTTGGACACGAAAAAACCATAATCATGGAGAAATTTTAGCCAAAGAAACCAGCGAAACGCTTATTTACTTAAATTATAATAGTGGCAAACATGTTTCTACCAATGGAAAAGAATTCAATGAATTATTAGAAAAACTTACCAAAAACTGGCCTGTTCCTGTTGAAGAAATTACCATTATAAACCATAGTATGGGTGGTTTGGTTACTAGAAGTGCTTTGTATTATGGAGAACAAGCGCAAAAAAGCTGGACAAATCTCACCAAGAAAATTGTTTTTTTAGGAACTCCACATCATGGTTCTCATATTGAAAGAAAAGGAAATTATTTAGATTTAATTCTTGAATCTGTGCCTTATGCAAAACCGTTTGCAAAGTTGGGTAAAATAAGAAGTGCTGGAGTAACCGATTTAAGATATGGTAATTTAGTAGATGAAGATTGGCAGTACAAAAATAGATTTGAACTAAAAAAAGAGCATAAAAAACATATTCCCTTAACTAAAAACACTGAATATTATAGCATCGCTGCTGTTACTGGTAAAGAGAAGAATTATATAAAAAACAGATTTTTTGGCGATAGTTTAGTGTCTGTAAAAAGTGCCTTAGGAAAACATAAAAATCGTGATAAAAATTTACATTTTAAAAAAGAAAACACGTTTACTGTGTATGAAAACAATCATTCAGATTTGTTGAGCAATCCTAAAATAACAGAAATATTAAAAAATTGATTGCAATAGTTTTGTTGTAATTTCTTTAAAAAAATTAAAGCATGAAAAAATTATTTTTCATTCTCTTTTTATTAAAATTAGATACGAGTTATTTCTCTTCTTTTAATGAGCAAAAACTTTTAAAAAGACTTTCTACTCATAAAAAATCCTTTTCATACTTCTTTAAATAAATTATCTTTACAGAATAACAGTACTATAAAATCACCATAACCTGTGAAATTTACGGGATATGTGTAATCAATTTGAAAAATATACATATTTGGTTTAAATTACACATCTATAAAAAAATCTTTTCAAAACATTCAAAAAACTTACATTTGCAAAATGCGAATAGACATTATTTCAGTAGCTCCAAATTTATTAGAAAGTCCATTTAACCATTCTATTGTAAAACGTGCAAAAGAAAAAGGGTTGGCAGAAATTATAATTCACGATTTACGTGAATATGGTTTGGGCAATTACAAACAAATTGATGACACACAATTTGGTGGTGGTGCAGGCATGGTTATGATGATTGAACCGATTGCAAATTGTATTAAAAAATTGCAAGCTGAAAGAAATTACGATGAAGTTATTTATATGACTCCAGATGCAAAAACACTAAATCAATCTACAGCAAATACACTTTCTTTAAAAGAAAATATATTAATTCTAACAGGACATTACAAAGGTGTAGACCAACGAATTAGAGATTTATTTATTACCAAAGAAATTTCTATTGGCGATTATGTTTTAACAGGTGGCGAATTGGCTGCAGCTGTTTTGGTAGATGCTATTGTACGTTTAATTCCTGGTGTAATTGGCGATGAGCAATCTGCGTTAACAGATTCTTTTCAAGATAATTTATTATCTCCTCCAGTATATACAAGACCTGCCGATTTTGAAGGCACTAAAGTTCCAGAAATTTTATTATCAGGGAATTTCCCTAAAATTGAAGATTGGAGAAGTGAACAAGCCTATAAAAGAACTGAAGAAATTAGACCGGATTTATTGGAAGACTAAAATAAAGTGGTTTGAACATACTGAACTTGTTTCAGTATCTTCGACAAAATTTTATACGATAAACTTTTGAATACAATAAAAACTTTCATAAAAAATAACAAAGCCATTTCTTGGGTTTTAGGTTTTCAGCTTTTTAGGTTGATTTTACTCCCATTTATGGGCTTAATGCCACAAGATGCCTATTATTATTTATATGGGCAAAATTTATCTTTATCGTATTTTGATCATCCAGGAATGATTGGGTATCTATTACGAATTTTCTCTGAAATTTTTGGACAATCAGTTTTTGTTGTAAAGTTTACCGACTTTTTTATTACCTCGTTAACTATTTTAAGTTTCTATAAATTAGCCTCTTATTTTTTATCAAAACAAAAATTACAAAGAGCGTTTGTTTTACTAGCATCCACTATTTTTATTTCGATTTTATCCTTCAATTCTACTCCAGATGTTCCTCTTTTATTATTCTGGACATTGAGTATCATCTGCTTATACAAAGCTATTTTTGAAGATAAGAAACTCTTTTGGATTCTTGGAGGAATTGCAATGGGTTTAGCATTTAATAGCAAATACACAGCGCTTTTATTACAAATTGGCTTGATTTTATTTGTGCTTTTCTCAAAAAAACAGCGAAAACTACTCCTTTCTCCTTGGTTGTATGTATCCTTATTAATTTCTGTGGCAGTCACATTTCCTGTTTGGTATTGGAATTATCAAAACGATTTTGCCTCTTTTGCGTTTCAATCTTCTTCAAGAACAAGTTCAATATCTGAATTTAAATTTTCTTCAAGTTATTTCTTTGGGGCAATTGGACATCAACTATTTTTATTATTGCCTGTTTTGTTTTTAATTTTTATCACTTTTACCTATAAATATATTAAAAGAGCGTTGTTGAAATTTAAATTACCAAGTTCAAAAACGTTGTTTTTATTAGCATTTTTCATTCCTACATTTGTTGGCTTTTTCAGCCTCACTCCTATTTATTGGGTAAAATTAAATTGGATGATGCCTTCTTACATTACAGGAATTATTTTAGCAGGTATGTTTATCAGCAAGAAATTATTAAAAATTCAGCTTATCATTTCTATTGTTTTTCATGTACTTTTTAGCATTCAAATATTGTTTTATGTAGCACCTATTAAAAGTGATGACACTTGGGTTGGTTGGAAAGAATTGGCTATAGAAACTGAAAAACTGCAAGAAAAATATCCAAATACGTTTGTGTTTTCTGATGATAATTATAAAACATCAGCATGTTTAAACTTTTTTATGGAGGATAAGGTTTACGCACAAAACATTATAGGTTTGCCAGCTTTGCATTTCGATTATTTGGCTGATGATATAACTACCTTAAAAGGGAAAAATGCCATATTTATTGACTCTGACAAACGTTTTAATAGTAATGACAAGTTAGGCGAAATTAATCCGTTATTAGATGCTCATTTTAAAAATGTAATTGAATTAGAGCCTATTATCATTCAAATAAATAGAAACCAAAGCAGAAAATTCTGGGTTTTCTATTGTACTGATTATCAACCTAAAAAATAAATGCTTTTTAGTTTTATCAACTGAAAAAAAATACTATTTTTGCAACCGCTAAAATAACCTCTGACGAAGATATCGTGAATGTTGCTTTACAAACAAACATAAATATTTAATATGGAAGCTTTATTAAAATTTGTTCAAGACGAATTTGTAACAAAAAAAGAATTTGCAGAATTTGCAGCAGGTGATACAATTACTGTGTATTACGAAATTAAGGAAGGTGAAAAAGTACGTACTCAGTTCTTTAGAGGAGTTGTAATACAAAGAAGAGGAACAGGAACTTCAGAAACTTTTACAATCAGAAAAATGTCTGGTACTGTAGGAGTAGAAAGAATTTTCCCTGTTAACTTACCTTCTCTTCAAAAAATTGAAGTTAATAAAAGAGGTAAAGTTCGTAGAGCTCGTATCTTTTACTTTAGAGGTCTTACTGGTAAAAAAGCTAGAATTACTGAAAAAAGAAGATAATCTCTTATCAAATAAAATTAAAAAAAGCGTTGTAAATTTTACAACGCTTTTTTTTATGAACAAATGTTTATAACTCTGGTTAATATCTTGTTGATTTCTAAAAAGTTAAATATTTGGTTACTTCCTAAATCATCTTTAAATTTAACCAAGATTTACACTTAATGAAACTTCTAGTCTTCGAAAATTATTAGAAATTAATTCGTAAATTTTAAAAGTAACGTTATTATCAATTTATTTTTAAACTTGTTAAAAGTATTATTTTCATAACCATAAAGGAGTTTACAAGATTAAAAATTTGTAAGCTAGTTAAGAGATAATATGAAAGTTTAAAGATGTTGAAATAGTAAACTATAATTTCTTCAAAAAAGAGATATAAGGTTAAAACCTTGTTTATTTTGTAGTGATACAAAATAGTGTAAAAGACTATTTCAAAAGAAGCCATATCATTGCAAGAAATTGTATGATATGGCTTTTATCTTTACAAAGGATATTTATTATTCAGTAAATCTTCCATTTCATTGCTAAATACACTAAAATTACTCTCAATTAATAAAGTATTAACAGTCAAAATCTCATCTAAAATTCTTAAATTTGTTCCGCTTTAAACGAAAACAATTTCGTAGAAAGTAATTACTGATTATTTCACAACAAAATAACATATTTTTATGAGTAAAATAGCTAAAATTATATATACTAAAACAGATGAAGCACCAGCTTTAGCAACGCGTTCTTTTTTGCCAATTGTAAAAGCTTTTACAAAATCATCTAACATAGAAATTGAAGTAAAAGATATTTCTTTAGCAGCTAGAATTCTTGCAAATTTTCCTGAATATTTAAAGGAAGAGCAAAAAGTTGAAGATGCTTTAGCAATATTAGGAGATTTAGCAAAACAGCCAGAAGCAAATATTATTAAATTGCCAAACATTAGTGCATCTGTTGCGCAATTAACGGAAGCTATTTCTGAGTTACAAGATTTGGGTTACGCAATTCCAGATTTTCCTGAAGAGGCAAAAACAGAAGAAGAAAAAAACATTTCTGCAATCTATAATAAAATTAAAGGTTCTGCTGTAAACCCTGTTTTAAGAGAAGGAAATTCTGACAGAAGAGCTCCAAAAGCAATTAAGAATTACGCTCGTAAAAACCCACATTCAATGGGTGCTTGGAGTGCAGATTCTAAAACGCATGTTGCTACAATGACAGAAGGAGATTTTGCAAATAATGAAAAATCTTACACTACCAAAAAAGCAACTTCAGTTAGCATACTTCATATAGCAGAAAACGGAGCTAAAAAAGTATTAAAAGAGAAAATTGACTTATTAGATGGCGAAATTATTGACGCTACAATAATGAGTAAAAAAATATTGATCGACTTTTTAGAAGAGCAATATGAAGATGCCTTAGATAAAAACGTATTGTTTTCTTTACACATGAAAGGAACTATGATGAAAGTGAGTGATCCAATTATTTTTGGTCATGCAGTTCGTGTATTTTTCTCTGATTTGTTTAAGAAACATGGTAAAACGTTTGATAAGATTGGTGTTGATGTAAATAATGGTTTAGGAAATTTACTTGGAAAATTAAGTGAATTACCAAAAGAAAAACGCGATGAAATTAGAGCAGATTTAAGATATGCTTTTGATCATGGACCAGAAATTGCCATGGTAAATTCAGAGAGAGGAATTACAAATTTACATGTTCCTTCAGATATTATTATAGATGCTTCTATGCCTGCTATGATTAGAACTTCTGGAAAAATGTACAATTCTGATGGAAAATTACAAGACACAAAAGCAATAATTCCTGATAGTTCTTATGCTGGTATTTATGCAGCAACTATCGATTTTTGTAAAAAGAATGGTGCTTTTGATCCAACAACAATGGGTACAGTTCCTAATGTTGGTTTAATGGCTCAAAAAGCAGAAGAATATGGTTCTCATGATAAAACTTTTGAAATTGCAAAAGCTGGTAAAGTAATTGTTGTGGATGCTGATGGAAAAACGTTATTAGAACATACTGTTGAAGCTGGTGATATTTGGAGAATGTGCCAAGCAAAAGATTTACCAATTCAAGATTGGGTAAAATTAGCAGTTACAAGAGCTAGAGCTTCTGAAACTCCAGCTGTTTTTTGGTTAGATAAAAACAGAGCTCATGATGCAGAAGTGATTAAAAAAGTGAAAAAATATTTACAAGATCACAATACTGATGGTTTAGATATTAGAATTTTATCACCTATAAAAGCAACTGAATTTACTTTAGAAAGAATTGTAAAAGGAGAAGATACTATTTCTGTTTCAGGAAATGTTTTACGTGATTATTTAACAGATTTATTCCCAATTTTAGAAGTTGGTACTTCTGCTAAAATGTTATCTATTGTTCCTTTAATGAATGGTGGTGGTTTATTTGAAACTGGTGCTGGAGGTTCTGCTCCAAAACATGTGCAACAATTTTTAGAAGAAAACCATTTACGTTGGGATTCTCTTGGAGAATTTTTAGCATTAGCTGTTTCTTTAGAGCATTTAGGAACTACAAATAATAACGAAAAAGCTTTAATTCTTGCAGAAACGTTAGATGAAGCTACAGATAAATTTTTAGATAATGACAAATCGCCTTCAAGAAAAGTTGGTGAAATTGACAATAGAGGATCTCACTTTTATTTAGCTTTATATTGGGCTCAAGGTTTAGCAAATCAGAATAAAAATGCAGATTTAAAAGCAGAATTTGCTAAAATTGCAGATGAATTAGCTAAAAATGAAACAACAATTATTGCTGAATTGAATTCTATTCAAGGAAGTGCAGTAAATATAGGTGGTTATTATATGCCAAATGAAACGTTAATTGAAAATGCAATGAGACCTAATAATAATCTAAACAGTATTTTAGGATAATATTTTAACAAAAATTTATAATAAATATTAACAGAAAGAGTGCTTCATAGCACTCTTTTTTTAGTTAGTTTTGGTTTTTAACCAAACTAAAAACGAATGAATAAGAAGAAGATAGCTATTATAACTGTAATAGCATTAGTTTTAATATATTTTGGGTATCAATATTTTTCACCTGCTGCAGATGGAGAAATGTACCTGACTACAAAAGTAAAAAAAGGCGATTTTGTTAGTGAAGTAATTACTTCTGGAGAAGCACAGTCTACAAGTTTAAAAAAAATTAATGGTCCTGATAATTTAAGAAAGTTTCGTTTAAACAATCTTAAAATTCAAGATTTAGTTGCTGAAGGTAGTATTGTTAAAGAAGGTGATTATGTTGGTAGATTAGATCCAAGTGGAGTTAATGAACAAATTTTAGATGCTCGTTTAAATCTAGAAACAGCAGAATCTAGATATACTCAAGAGCAATTAGACACTACTTTATCTTTAAAACAAGAACGAAATTCTATAAAAGATTTACGTTTTACCATGGAAGAAACAAGTTTAGAATTAAAACAATCTATTTACGAACCACCAGCAACTATTAAAAAACTTGAAATAAATTTAGAGAAATCTGAACGTGATTTGAGAGAAAAACTTGAAAATTACAACATCAAAAAAAGACAAGCCAATGCAAGAATGGTGGAAGTTGGCACAAAAGTATCTAAAATTAGAAACGAATTAAATGATCTTTTAAGCCTATTAGAATCCTTTACCATTTATTCTAATGGAAATGGAATGATTACCTATGATAAAGAATGGGATGGAACAAAGAAAAAAGTTGGTTCTTCTATCAGCCCTTGGAACCCAACCATTGCTAGTTTGCCTAATTTAACAAAAATGGAATCTAAAACCTATGCAAATGAGGTTGATATCAGAAAAATCAAAAAGGATTTGCCTGTAAAAATTGGTTTTGATGCGTTTCCTGATATCGAAATGGATGGTATTGTAACTGATGTTGCCAATGTTGGTGAAAATAAAAGAGGTTCAGATATTAAGGTTTTTCAAGTTTTGATAAAATTAAATGGTTCTAACACTAATATTAGACCAGGAATGACAACATCAAACAAAATATTAACTTTTGAAAGGAAAGATGTTTTGAGCATTCCTTTAGAAGCTGTTTTTTCTAAAGATTCCATAACTTATGTATATCAAAAAACTGGTTTTTCAATAGCGAAGAAACAAGTTAAAATTGGTGATTCTAATAATGATTCTGTAATTATTTTAGAAGGTTTATCTGCAGAAGATGTTGTGTATTTAAATAAGCCAGAAGGTTTAGATGATAATCAAATAGCAAAATTAAATTAGTTTTTTTATGATTGATAAAATCTATATAGAAAAACTAAAATCTAATTTTAGCGAAGCTGTACGTGTAATTTTAGCCAATAAAGTTAGAACACTTTTAACATCTTTAGGAATTATTTTTGGTGTTGCTGCTGTTATTACAATGTTAGCAATTGGTAGTGGTGCAGAAAAAGAAATTTTAGCGCAATTAGAATTGGTGGGTGTCAACAATATTGTCATCACTCCTATTCCTGATGAAGCAGAAAATGAAAATGCTGAAGAAGATTCAGATGCTGGAGGTATTACTCCAAAAAGATTTTCTAAAGGCTTAGATATGTTAGATGTGAACAGCATCAAAAAAAATCTACCTTCCGTAAAAAAAGTAAGTCCAGAAATTATTTTAGAAACCTATGTAATTAAAAAAGGAAGACAAAGTCCTGTAAAATTAATTGGTGTTTCTTCAGATTTTTTTGAAACCTCAAATATCGAAATAGAAAGTGGTAAAAACTTTTCTGATGCACAAACAGCTTATTCTTTGCCTGTTTGTATTATTGGTAAAAATATTGAGAAAAAACTATTTACAGGAGAAAGTGCAGTTGGCAAACAAATAAAAGTAAAAGATGTTTGGTTGCAAGTAATTGGTGTTATAGAAGAAAAATTTATATCAGAAAATGCACAAGAAAATTTAGGAATTAGAGATTTAAACCAAGACGTTTATATACCAATTACTACTTTTTTAGTGCGCTATAAAGATCGTAAAATTATTAGTGATAAACCTATAGATACTGGAGGTGGAATGATGATTATAAGTGGAAGTCAACAAGGTCCAAAAAAGAAAATTCCTAGAGGAAATTATCATCAAATTGATAAATTGACGATTCAAGTAAATAGTTCAGCAGAATTAAATTCAACTGCAGATGTTTTAAGCAGAATGTTAAAAAGACGACATAATGATATGGTAGATTTTGAGATTTCTATCCCTATTCAGCTTTTAAAACAACAACAAAAAACCAAACAAATTTTTAATATAGTTTTAAGCATAATTGCTGGTATTTCTTTACTAATTGGTGGTATTGGAATTATGAACATTATGTTGGCTTCAGTTTTAGAAAGAACAAAAGAAATTGGAATTATTAGAGCTATTGGAGCCACTCAAGAAGACGTTATTTTACAATTCTTAACAGAATCTGTTTTAGTGAGTATTGGAGGTGGAATTATTGGAATTGTGTTAGGTATTTTATCCTCCTACATTTTAGAAATTACCACAGGTATTGAAACGATTTTAACATTAAGTTCCATTTTGCTCTCTTTCTTTGTAGCAACACTTATTGGATTAATTTTTGGAATTGCTCCTGCAAAATCTGCTGCAAGCAAAAGTCCAATTGAAGCTATTAGACACGAATAATTATGAAAAAGATTTTTACAACTATTTGCTTCTTGCTAACAATAACCATTTTTAGCCAAGAAAAAATAACTTTACAACAAGAAATAACTTTAGAAGAAGCGATTGATATCGCTCAAAAAAATTCTCCAGATTATAAAGCTTTGTTAAACCAAAACCAAGCAAGTTATTGGAGATATAGAAGGTTTAAAGCAGGTTTTTTACCTCAATTAAGATTTGATGCTACTTTGCCTCAATATAGAAATTCGGTGAATAGAATTACACTAGATGATGGTTCTGATGGATTTAGAAGAACCAATCAAATTAGGTTTGATGGTACTTTGTCTTTGAATCAAAATATTGCATTAACTGGTGGTACAGTTTCTATAAGTTCGCAATTTGAGAGAGTAGATGTTTCTGAACCTTTTGAAGCTACCAACTTTGCAGTGATTCCTTTTTCTTTAAATTATAGACAAGGCTCTTTATTTTATAATGATTTTAAATGGCAAAAAAGAATAGAACCTTTAATTTACGAAGAAGCAAAAAGAGAGTTTATTGAAAGAATGGAGCAAATTTCTTTAAACACAAGCAGGCGTTATTTTGCTTTGTTAAAAGCTCAGATTCAAAGTAAAATTGCAAAATCTAATTATTCGAATCAAGATACTTTATTTCAAATTTCTAAAGGAAGATTTAAAATGGGTAAAATTGCCGAAAACGATTTGCTTCAAATAGAATTATCCGTTTTAAACTCAGAGAATGATGTGATTACCAATGAAATCAATTTTAAAAGATCTTCTCAAAATTTATCAACATATTTAATACTAAATACAGAAGATATTCTTTTATCAACACCAGAAGAGCTTACTTTATTTACGGTAACTGTAGAAAAAGCTTTAGAAGAAGCAAAATCTAACAGAAAAGCTGTGATTGAATTTAGAAGAAGACGTTTGGAAGCAGAAAGAGATGTAGCAGAAGTTAGAGGTAGCAATAGAGTACAAATGAGTTTTACAGCAAACTTTGGTATTTCTCAGCAAGGAAATGAGTTTAACAACCTATTTCAAGATTATAACCAACAACAAAATGTAATGTTATCTTTAGGAATTCCTATTTTAGATTGGGGTGTTTCTAAATCTCGTAGAAAACTGGTAGAAGCCAACAAAGATTTGGTAAATACCAATATAGAGATTCAAGAACAAGAGTTTGAGCAAGAAATTTACTTGCATGTTTTAAACTGGCAAAACCAACGTAATTTTTTAAATACGGCTAAAAAAGCGCAAGAAATTGCTTTAAAAAGATACGAAATCGCCAAAAAGAGATTTGTTTTAGGTAAGATTAGTATCACAGATTTAAACATTGCTTTGCAAGAACAAGATAGGTCTGTTTTACAATATTTGAATTCTTTAGAGAAATTTTGGACAGATTATTACATCTTAAGACAATTAACTTTATTTGATTTTATCAAAAATAAAAAAATTGAAGTTGCAGATATAATTTACGATTAATAGGTAATTATGTAGTATTTTTGTTCATCATAAAAACACTTACATTAAACAAATTGAATTTGAAAAAAATTTTATTCCTGTTTTTCTTGGGCTCAATCTCTTTATTTAGCCAAGAGAAATTTACAGTTAGTGGAACTGTTTACGACAATAACAATAATGAAACCTTAATTGGAGTTTCCATTTATTTTCCAGAACTAAATGCTGGAACCACCACAAACGAATATGGTTTTTATTCCATAACCTTACCAAGTGGAACACATAAAATACAAGTAAGTTATTTAGGTTTTACAACCATTAATGAAACCTTACTTCTTACAGAAAAAATAACAAAAAACTTTAAACTGACTGAAGAATCAGAAAGTTTAGCTGAAATTGTTATAGAAGCAGATATCGAAAAAATAAATGTGAGATCGCCTCAAATGAGTGTGAACAAGCTAACATCTGCAACTATAAAAAAAATACCTGTAGTTTTAGGGGAAGCAGACATTATAAAATCTTTAATTTTATTACCTGGAGTTACAAGTGCTGGTGAAGGCGCATCTGGTTTTAATGTTAGAGGTGGTGCTGCAGATCAGAATTTAATTTTGTTAGATGAAGCAATTGTTTTTAATTCTTCGCATTTATTTGGATTTTTCTCGGTTTTTAATCCTGATGTTATTAAGGATGTAAAATTATACAAAGGCGGAATTCCTGCACGTTTTGGAGGTAGATTGTCATCTGTTTTAGATATTTATCAAAAAGAAGGAAACAGCAAAGAATTTAATGTTACTGGAGGAATTGGTTTGGTTTCCTCTAGATTATTGATAGAAGGGCCAATTGAAAAGGAAAAAAGTTCTTTTGTGGTTGCTGGTAGAGCATCTTATGCACATTTATTTTTACCCCTTTTTGATAATGATAATAAAGCCTATTTCTACGATTTAAACAGTAAAGTTAATTACAGGTTTAATGATAAAAACAATCTTTTTTTATCAACCTATTTTGGAAAAGATATTTTTGGTATTAGCGATAGTTTTGTAAATGAATATGGAAATACAGTGGTTAATTTACGCTGGAATCATCTTTTTTCTGATAAAATATTCTCGAACTTATCTTTAATTTATTCTGATTATTTTTATGGATTAACTTTAGATTTTGTAGGTTTTGAATGGGATTCTGGCATTACCAACTTCAACTTAAAATACGATTTTAAACATTATTTAAATGAAAACTTTAAATTGAGTTATGGAATTAACAATATTTACAACAAATTTAATCCTGGAGAAATTTTACCAAATAGAGAAGATTCTGGTATTCAGCCAGAAAAATTAATTGATAAATATGCAAACGAATTTGCAGCCTATTTAGAAGCAGAACAAAAAGTTAGCAACAATTTAACCTTACAATATGGTGTACGTTTTAGCCATTTTACACGTTTAGGGCAAGATGAAATAAATGTGTATGCAAACAACCAACCTGTTATTTATAATCAGCAATTTAAAAAATACGAATCTGCTCAAGCCACTGGCACAGAATCTTTTGAAAGAAGTGATGCTTTAGCAACTTTCCAAAATTTTGAACCTAGAGTTTCTTTATCTTATGCTTTAGATGATAATACATCTATAAAAGCTAGTTATAATAGAATGGCTCAGTATTTACACTTACTTTCTAACACTGCCTCTCCTACTCCATTAGATGTTTGGGCACCAAGTGGACGATTTATAGATCCTCAATTATTAGATCAATTTGCGATTGGCTATTTTAAATCCTTAAAAAATGGCGATTATTCTTTAGAAACTGAAGTTTTTTATAAAGACATTCAAAATAGAATTGACTATATAAATGGCGCAAATTTAATTGCCAATAACGAAATTGAAACCGTTATTTTAAACGGACAAGCAAGAGCTTATGGTTTAGAAGTTTTATTCAAAAAAAATGAAGGAAGATTTACTGGTTTTTTAGCCTATACTTTAGCAAGATCAGAACAACAAACTCTAGGAAGAACTGCTGCAGAACCTGGTATAAATAATGGTGAATGGTATAGTTCTCCTTTTGATAAAACGCATGATATTTCCATTAACGGAAGTTATGAATTGTCTAAAAAATGGACGTTTAATGCAAACTTTTTATTCCAAACTGGGCAACCTACAAATTATCCTGTTGGGCAATATGAAATACAAGGTTTAAATGTGCCAATTTTTGATGATAATAGAAGAAATGCTGATAGATTACCTGCATATCACAGACTCGATATTTCTGCGACTTTAACTCCAGAAAAGAATAAAAATAGAAAATGGAAAGGTGAATGGGTTTTTGGAATTTATAATTTATATGGTCGTGAAAATGCAGCTTCTATTAACTTTAGTCAAAATAGAGAAACCTTTAGAAACGAAGCTGTACAAACCTCTATTTTTGGTTTAGTCCCTTCTGTAACCTATAATTTTGAATTTTAAAAAAACAAAGGTTTTAAACCTCTTGGTAAAATATTTAATGATGAAAAAAATAATACTAATTTTAATCTTTGCTGCACTTTTTATAAGTTGCGAAAAAGTGGTAGAGATTGATGTTCCATCCATAGAACCAAAATTAATTGTTGATGCTTCTTTCGAAATTTATTTTGATGAAAACCCAGTAACTGCAAAAAATAGTGTGAAGCTGAGTTTATCCGCAGATTATTTTGATGAAATAATTCCACCAGCTATTGGTGCAACTGTATTTTTAACCAATCTTGTAGATAACTCAATTGTAACTTTTTCTGATGTAAATTCAACTGGAAATTATGAACCTGTAAATAGTTTTATTCCTGCAGAAAATGTGGAATATGAGTTAACTATCGTTTATGAGAATGAAACGTATAAAGGAACTGCTTTTAGAATAAAATCTACGCCATTAACAAATGTAGAGCAAGGAACTGAAACTTTATTTTCTGGAGAAGAAACTCAATTAAATATAGAATTTACAGATGAAGTAACCATCGAAAACTATTATTTATTTGATTTTACAAACAACATCTTTTTAACTTTAGAAGACCGATTTTTTAATGGTGCTATATATAATTTCTCAACTTTTTATCAAGAAGATGAAATTGATTTACCAACTACAGTTACTATAAAAATGTCTGGAATTTCTAGAGATTATTACACCTATTTTAGAATATTGCAAGGTCAAAGTGGTCAAAATGGTGGTGGTCCTTTTCAAACAGTTCCTTCCTCTTTGTTAGGAAATATGATCAATATTACCAACGAAGATAATTTTCCTTTAGGCTATTTTCACATTTCTGAAACTGATACTTTTACGTTAGATTTGGTGGAGTTGGAAGATTAAATGAACTTCACTTTTTAAAAAATTCATATCGTTTAAACCACATTGTTGTTAAATATGTTATTTTTGATTGATGAATTTTACAAAAACCACAGAACAGGATTCTAATTACAATCATTTAGAAAAAATGAGTGTTTTAGAAGTACTCACAAATATTAACAACGAAGATAAAAAAGTGGCTTTAGCTGTTGAAAAAGCCTTGCCACAAATTGAAGCTTTAACCCATAAAATTGTTCAACAACTTAAAAATGGTGGTAGACTTTTTTATATTGGTGCAGGAACTTCTGGTAGATTAGGTATTTTAGATGCTTCTGAATGTCCACCAACATTTGGTGTTCCTCATGAATTAGTTCTTGGTTTAATTGCTGGTGGAGATTATGCCATTAGAAAAGCAGTTGAATTTGCAGAAGATTCTAAAACCCAAGGTTGGTTAGATTTGCAAGAATATAACATCACTAAAAAAGATGTTGTTGTAGGTATTGCAGCATCAGGAACAACTCCTTATGTAATTGCTGCTTTAGAAAAATGCAACGAAAACAATATTATTACAGGATCTATTTCTTGTAATGAAAATAGCCCATTATCTAATACTGCTCAATTTAATATTGATGTAATTGTAGGTCCTGAATTTGTAACAGGAAGCTCTAGAATGAAAGCAGGAACTGCGCAAAAATTAGTATTGAACATGCTTTCTACAACAACCATGATTCATTTAGGGAAAATAAAAGGCAATAAAATGGTTGATATGCAACTCTCTAACAACAAATTGGTTGAAAGAGGTGAAAAAATGTTGATGAGCGAATTGAACATCAACCAAGAAAAAGCAAGTGAATTATTAGCTAAATTTGGCAATGTTAGAGAAGCTATTTTAAATTATACCTTATGAGTACAGACAAACAGTTACTAAGTAAAGCTTTGATAAGATTAGGTGTTTTAATCCTATTTTTTATATTATGTCCTGTTATTATGACAATGGGTTTTAAGGCTTTAGACAAATTTACAGGAACCTCTAACGAATATATTGCCTATTTAATTTTAGGTTTCAGTGCAATACTTTTAATATATACTTTATATTTCGGATTTAAAACTTTTGGAGTTTTACAAAAAGCCATATTTAACGATAAATAACCTCTGAAAACTACAAACTTACACAAGGTTTTTAAATGGGAACATTGGCCTTCTTCTTTATTTTATATTCCCAATTTGCCTTATGCTTTTTATTTAGCAGCAAAGGCAAAACATGCTGCTTTTTTTAGTGCTGCCAATCCTATTATAAAAAGTTCTGGAAATGGCACAGAAAGTAAATTTACTACGATTCAATTAGTTCCTGTAAAATACAGACCAAAAACTATTTTGCATGTAGAAAATTCACCAATTTCTGAAACGCTTTTAAAACTCCAAAATCAGGAATTGAAATTTCCTTTAATTGCAAAACCAGATATTGGTTTTAGAGGTTTATTGGTAAAAAAGATAACTTCTGAAAATGAACTTAAAATATATCTGAACACCTATAATATTGATATTATACTTCAAGAATTTATTGAATATAAACATGAATGTGGCATTTTTTATTCCAGAAATCCAACTACGGATAAAGGTGTCATTTCATCCATCACTTTAAAAAAATTTTTAAGCATTACTGGTGATGGAACTTCAACATTACATCAACTTATTTCAAGTGATAAAAGAGCCAAATTATATGTTGATTTATTGCTAGAATTACACCAAAACAACTTAAAATTAATTCCAAAAAAGCTGGAGGTAATTCAGCTTTCAGTAATAGGCAATCACTCTAAAGGAACACAGTTTTTAAACGGAAATCATTTAATTTCAAAACAATTAGAAGCTACTTTTGATGCACTAAGCAAATCGATTCCTGGTTGGTTTTATGGTAGAATCGATTTGAAATACAACCATTTTTCTGAGATAGAAAATGGTTCTGATTTTAAAATTTTAGAAATTAATGGCATTATTGCTGAGCCTACTCACATTTATGATAGCCAAAATTCTACTTATTTTGAGGCCTTAAAAGCAATTAGAACCCATTGGAAATCTTTATATGAAATTGCAACAACCAATCATTTAGAGCATAAAATTCCTTACAAAAGCTCTAAAAAATTCATCTCAGAAATGTTTGAATTAAGAGCTTATACCAAAAAAATTAAACGCTTTACTTCCTAAAAACTGCTTGTAATTTTGCGAAAATCGATGAATTAAAATACTTTTAACTCAAATCGGTTTTAATTGAACTCGATAGCCTAATTATATCAAATATTAATAAAATAAAAAGTAGATTTGTAGTAATCAATCTAAAAAAAATGCAAAAAAAATTATATATAAGTACACTGTTATTTTTCTTAACGGTTTCATTTACAAACGCTCAAGAATTATCAACTTCAAAAATTAAAGATCTTGTAAAAAGCTACAAAGAAGATGTTAGAGGACCATATTACAGAATAAAATGGTTTTGTGAAGATGGTAGTGTTAGAGATGCAAAAGATCCTTGTCCAGATAAAATTGAAGGCATACAACATGCTAGTTTTAAAACATCTGCTTTAGAGTTAAGAAAAACGAATCATTTGTTTTTTGGTGAAATTTTAGCCTCTACAAAAATCAATGAATTTTTAGACGAACAAAACAATTACAGCAGATTAAAACAATATCAAATTGGTAAATATTTAGCCAGTATTAATGATGGTTGGGTTTTGCGAAAAGGTCAATTTTATAGAGGTGCTGTACAATCTGAAGATGAAGAAGCTTGGGGAAAAGAGTTTTTTGAAACTGTTTTAAAAAACGATTCTTTTTTAAAAACAAACTATTATTTAATAAGACAAGCGTTAAAAGATATTCCACATAATGGAGATACAAATCTTGGACAATTAATGCGAAGTGAATCTAAAATTTTAGCGGAAAACATTCCTAGTTTTATGGATGTTCGAATTAAAATTCACGGAAATCCACAAAAGACAGATATTGCATTGGTGAAGAATTTTATCAATAAAAAAGAGGATAAATTATCTTTAAAAGAAAAGAAGGATTTGCAAAATTTAATCTTAACAATGGATCAATTTTACGCTCCATTAGATTTTAAAAAGATTGATGATGAAGTCGCAAATTTGAAAGGCAATACTTATGTAATTGACGAAATTAAAAATTTCTCTAAAAATTATATCAACAATAATTCATCAAAAAAAATTGTAAGGAATTCTGCAAATATCTTAGCGGATATTAGAACCAATATTACTGATTTTAAATCATCTAAACATAAATTACAATTATTAGATATTAGCAACCAAATAGAAAATGTGTTGTTAATTGAAGCGCAAAATTGGGAAACTGAAACTTTACAGGAAACTATTGAGAAGATTGAAATTTTAACCTGTGCTGCTTTAGGAAGTGGTTTAATTGAAATTTGGGAATTTGATAAAATAGAAAAATCTCTTATTAATAAAGGGAATACAGACAAAATTACTGTAGCTTCTTTAAACGAATTACTAACCATTTCTAGAAGTATTGTAGAGTGGAGTGCTTCTTTAATTAAAGCAAATTATAATGAAGATGTTTTAAATTACACAAAATTCGAGCCTTTGGCTTATGGTTTTATTGATGATAGAGTTCGTAACAGCATCGCTTTAAGTTTGGGAGAAACAGTAAGTAAATTAGGAACTTTTGTTGCCAAAATTTCTAATATTAATAATGATGTAATGTCTATTGATAATCAAAGTGCTATTAGAGGTTTAAATCCTGGGTATGCTTTTGGAGAATTGGTTGTAGTAGATGGAAATCCTGATGATGTTGAAGTGAATACGAATAAAATTTACATCTTTCAAAATCCACCTTCAGATTTAAAACCTGTTGCTGGAATATTAACGGTTTCTGAAGGGAATTTAGTTTCTCACGTTCAATTATTGGCAAGAAATTTAGGAATTCCGAATGCAGCTTTATCGAATGAAAATTTATCAGCATTAAAAAAATACAATGGTAAAAAGGTTTTTTATGCAGTTTCTCATAAAGGAAATGTAATTATCAAGACTGAAAACGATATGTCTTCTGAAGAAGAAAAACTTTTTGAGAAAAAAGAACGCAGTAAAAACATGATTGAAGTTCCTGTTGAAGATATTCGTTTAGATGTGTCTAAAGTAATTAACATGCGAGATGTAAATGCAACAGATTCTGGAAAACTTTGTGGACCAAAAGCGGCCAATCTTGGAGAATTAAAAAATCTTTTTCCTGAGCAAGTTGTTGAAGGTTTAATTATTCCTTTTGGTGTTTTTAAAACGCATATGAATTTACCAATGCCAAATGAAGGTAAAAGTTATTGGCAATATTTAAATGATACTTTTTACAATGCAAACCAGAAGAAAAAAGAGGGAGCATCTGAAGAAGAAGTAGAAAATTATTTATTAACTTCTTTAGAAAAACTTCATAAAGCTATTTTAAACATCAATTTAAATGCTGAATTCACCAAAGATTTAAAATCGAACTTTCAAACTGCATTTAAAAATGATATTGGTAAAGTTCCTGTGTTTTTAAGGAGTGATACCAATATGGAAGATTTGAAAGAATTTACTGGAGCTGGTTTAAATTTAACGCTTTTTAATATTAAAGAAGAAGATAAAATTTTACAAGGAATTAAAAAAGTTTGGGCATCTGCTTACACAGAACGTAGTTTTAAATGGAGACAAAAATATTTATTGAATCCAGAAAATGTGTACCCATCTATTTTAATTATACCAAGTGTAGATGTAGATTATTCTGGAGTTATGATTACAAAAGGAATAAATGCTGGTACAGATAACGATTTAACAGTAGCTTTTTCTAGAGGTGCTGGAGGTGCTGTAGATGGCCAATCTGCAGAAACAAGACTCATCACCAAAAATGAAAACTTTTTATTAGCGCCAGCAAGACAAGCAGATTATATACGTTTGCCAAATTATGGTGGAACAAAAAAATACTTTACATCTTTCGAAAATGAGATTTTGAATGAGGATAATATCAACGAAATTAGAAAAATAGCGAAAGAAGTAAGAGCTAAAATTGGCGAGAAAGCAGAAGATAAAAACCAAGCTTTTGATGTTGAATTTGGTTTTGAGAATAATAAATTGTGGTTGTTTCAAATAAGACCTTTTGTGGAAAATAAACAAGCAAAAAGTTCAGAGTATTTGAATTCAATAACTCCAAAAATTGCAGACGATAAACAAATAAAAATCACCGAAAAATTATAATAATGAAAAAAAGATACATTTTACTGATTGCTGGTATTTTAATTTCTTTAGGATTTATGAGATATTATCCTATTGATGGTTATGAATACACAGGCATTAAACGTTTATACCAAATAAGACAGTTTCAAAAAGACAGTGTTAAGTATAACAGAATTCCGAAAGGTGCTTATAAAAAATGGGCAGATATTCAATTAAATCTGACCAATAAAACTACAGATAGTGTAGAAGATTTATTTGTGGTAGATAGCGATTTTGATCGAAAAATAAAGAGAATTACACCAAGTGGAAATTATTCTTTAGCGATTATGGATATGAGCGATCCTGAAAATTTACGCTATGCAGAACATAGAGAAACTGTAGGTTATCAGCCAGGAAGTGTTGGTAAATTGGCTGTTTTAATAGCAGTTTTTGATCAACTTCAAAAGATATGTCCAGATTCTTATGAAGAGAGAGTTGGCTACTTGAAAAGCATAAAAGTTACAAGTAGATATTGGGGTTTAGGAGATCATCATACCATACCAATTTACGATATTGAAAAAGATAAATTAACCAAAAGACAAGTAATTGCCAGTGATGAATTTTCGCTGTTTGAATGGTTAGATCATATGGTTTCTGTAAGTAACAATGGTGCTGCAAGTATTATGTACAGAGAAGCAATGTTAATGGCTGCTTTTGGGCAAGAATACCCAAATTTAGATGCTGAAAGAGCTGAGAGATATTTTAAAGAAACACCAAGAGATTCTTTAACAAATTTAGCAAATACAGTTGTAAACCAACCTTTAAGAGATTTAGGAATTACAGAAAGTGAATGGAAATTGGGTGGAATGTTTACAAGACCTCCAGAAAAATATGTTGGTAGAAAAGGTGGTAGTATTGGTTCTCCTAAAGGCTTAATGAAATTTTTGGTGAAATTAGAGCAAGGAAAAGTAATTGATAAGGAATCTAGTTTAGAAATGAAACGTTTAATGTATATGACAGATAGACGAATTCGTTATGCAAGATCGCCAAGATTAGATGATGCTGCTGTATATTTTAAATCTGGTAGTTATTATAAATGTGATAGAACTAAAGACCCAAATTGTGCAAGTTATGCAGGGAATGTTTTTAATTATATGAACTCTGTAATTATTGTGGAACAAAATAATGGTGTAAAATACATTACGTGTTTAATGACCAATGTATTAAACAAAAATTCTGCAGGCGCTCACATGTATTTGGCAAGTAAAATTGATGATGTTGTAAATGAAACTGCCAACATTAACAAACCAGAAATTAAAGAAGAAAAATACGTAGAAGATAAAGACGAATCAGATAATTAAGAATCTTTAATCTTTCTTTAAAAGTTGAATATAAGTATCGTAAGCAAGCTGCCCAACAGCTTTATTACGATACTTTTTTAATGGTAATAATGCTGGTAAAAAATCTCTATTATTGGCAGCTTTAATATAAGTTACAGCAAAATGCCTAATATTACTTCCACTAATTGTCATTATTTTATTTAGATATTCTAATTCAGAAATTAATGGAATTTTAATTACTGAAGAATCTAAAGTATCTTCTTCAATTGCAAAATGCTCTAAAACTGGTAGCACTGCATTTTTTATTGAGCTATCTAATAAGTTTTCTAAAAGTTCGATGGCATTTATTTTAGCTTCTTTGATTTCGCTCTTCATCGCTTTAAAAATAATTTGAATATCTTCTTCATTATAAAGCAAACTCAATAAATTAAATAAGGTTAAAAAAGATTTATTTAATTCTAATTCTAGAGCATTGCTCAAATTTTTTCTAGCTTCGTAAATTGTTTTGTTATTGTCGTCAAATTCATCAACCAAATCTGTATTAATAGTGTGTTGAATCGCTGTTAAAACCTCTAAGATATCTTCATAAAAACCACATTCTTTATAAATTTGATTTTTGATAACTCTGTTAGAAATCGTTAAGTTTAAATTTTTTATTTTTATTTTTCGTAATGATTTTGTTGCCTCTAACCTACTTGTAGAATCTTTGCTTTTTAGTATTTTTAATAACATTTTTACGGCATTTTCATTCTGAAATGCCCCTACTATTTTTGGAATGTTCTTCTTAACTTTCGATTTTAATTCGCCTTTAGATTCTAAATCTAACAAAACATTTATAATTCTTGGTCCATAATTTTTTAACGATTTTATAGCTCTTTTTCTGTGTCTTTTTATCGCCAATAAATTTAACAAATCGCTAATAAACATTTCATGTGCAGTAATTCCTGCAGCAATTGTTGCAAATTTTATAATGTAAGGGTGTTTATTATTTAAATGTTTTGCAATAAAATCGTAATGATTTGTCATTCTAGAATATGCAATACTCAAAAGCAATCCTGCAATAATTTCTTTTTTTACGAAATCGTCATCAGCAGTATGTAACTCTATTTTATCTTCTAAACGTTTTCTTAATTGATATAAAACACCTAAAGATTGGTTATTCTGACTTTGTTTTGCCAAGGCTAAAAGTGCTCCATTAGCTATATAAACATCACTATGATTTAAATACGTATTAAAAAAATGTTCTTCTGTTTTAGGAGAATGAGCCAAAATATAATCTAAAGCTATGTATACAAGTGTATCATCTTTTTCATACACCAACGCTTCTACTTTAGTTAAAATATTGTTGTCATCAAAAAAATCTAAATACTCTATAGCTTCTATTTTTACTTTGTTTGATGGATGTTGTAATAGCTCAATAACAGGTTTTTGAAGTGCTTTTAGTTTGTAATCTTTTAAACGGTCAAACATATTTAAAATAGCTTCTTCAGTTCCGTTTTCTAATACGTTTTTTATATCGAATAAATCATTTCCTTTTTGAGGTTTTACGCTTTTAGCATTGGCAAATGTGAGCGTTTTCTGAATATTTTTTTTGAAAGATTCGAAATACGCTTCTCTTAATTTGTAGATTAAAACGATCCAAATAAATACAAATAGAATTACAATAACTGTAATGTAAGACGTGCTTAAATTTAGTTTTTTGATAAAGAATATCAACAGAAAACCTGCAAAACCAGTAGCAATACTATCTACAGCAACATCTATATACGATTTTGCTTGGTTTTTAATATGCAAAGGAATTGGCATAATTGACAACTCAACAGCAGCTTTATTTAAACTTTGTTTAAAACTACCATCAATCCCTTTTATAATAATTAAAACCCATAATTCAGGGAATGTTAAAAATAATAAACTACCTAAACCAATGGTTAAAGGCAACACTAGTAAAGAAGAAGAAACCCCTAATTTGTTTAAAATTTTATTGGTAAAGAATAATTGAAGTACAAGCGCAACAACATTAAAAGTAGAAAACCAAAATCCAAAAAAAGCAGCTAAATCATCTGAATTAGGAATGGCTTTATTGGCAAAATCGCTAAATTGAAAATCGACCAATTTTGCAACAATTACACTAATTCCTGTTATAAATGCTAAGTAACTTAAATGTTTAGATTTTGATATTAGCTTTAAAGAAGATTTTTCTAATTGATCTTGATTCGCAATTACTTGTTTTCTCTTAAATGTATTTAAATATTGTATTCTTAACGTATATACTTTTCTTAAAATAGGAATACAAACTAGTAATAAAATAGAGGCTAAAAAAACGGTATATTCTTTCCCAAAATTACTAGCGATAATACTCGTTAAATATCCTCCAAAAATACCACCAGCAATAGCTCCTGCTCCAATAAAACCAAATATTCTTTTGGCTTCTCTTGCATTAAAAACCATGTTGGCGAAAATCCAAAATTGTGAAGTAGCAACAACCGCAAATAAAGAAACAAATACATAATAAAAATATAAAATGAATTTATTTATGAAGTTGAAATTTAATAAAACAGCTAAAATTGTAAAAACTAAACTAAAAACTACTAAAGATAAAACTGTAATTTTTACCAACGAAAAATTACGGATTGCCTTGCTATAAAAATAAGTAGTTGCAACTGCAATAAAAGCGACCAATAAATAACCATAAGGCAAATTATCTGCACCAAGTTGAGATACAAATAAGGCATTTACAGTTGGTTTTACAATTAATAAAACTGTTATAATTATAAAAATATATAACTGCATTAAAAAAGAGATGAAGATTTCTCCATCTCTTAATCCGAATGTTTTATGTATTAATTTTCTCACTTTTAAGTTACGTCTATCTCACTACAAAGTACGTCTTTTTTTCAATACCTTTTCTAATGGTCTTACTAAATCTCTTATTGTTTGCTCACCATAATCATAATCTACCAAAGCTACAATAATATATTTTCTTTTTGGTCCCCAAACAAGAGCAGAATCTGAATGATAGTTTTTCCAAGATCCAGATTTACGATATACATCTGCTTTTGGTGCAATTTTATCTAAAGTATTTACAAATTTATGATGTAAAGCTGGCTTTTTCATGATTTGCAACATTTCTTTAGAACGTTCTGTGCTAATTAAATTTCCTAATGCTAATTGATAATAAAAACTACAAACTTGTCTTGTAGTTGCTGCATGACTTAAACCTTTAATTGGATCTGGATAACGTCTGCCAGCTGCAGCATATCTTTTACCAACCCATAAACCACCACCAACTTCTTCATCATACAATTTATGTTTTGGCGATCTTAAAACTTCTTCTATTTTTTCATACCCTACTCTATCAATATTTCTGGTAGATGCTTGGTTGTTAGATTTACTAATCATTAAACGTAAATCTTGTTTTACTTCATTAGTATACGCTAATTCTCCTTTATCAACAGCATCCATAACAGCCAATAAAATTGCAATTTTAGGCAAACTTGCTGCATACATCATAAAATTATCATTCATGCCTGCATATCTAAAATTTGTGCTATCACTTAAATCTACAATAGCAACAGACATTTGTTTTCCTTTTATTAAACGCTTCCAAGTTTCATTAGAATTAATTTCTTTCTCTAAAACACTTTGTAAATAAGGATCTTCAATTTCTTGAATCGGTTTTATTTCCTTTTTTAAATAAACAGGTAAAACTACCTTGCTATTTTTGTATGTTTTAGTGGAATATACTAAAGGCCCTTGTAAGTTTTGGTTCGGCTTTTGTGCAAATGTATAAAGAGACAATAAAGCAAATAAAGTTACGAATGTATATTTCATATTTTTTAATTGAATCATATTAATATTTATTATATATAAGATACAAAATTAATACCAAGAGCTACATATTAGATGTTAACGTTTTCCAAAAAAAACATTAAACTTTTGCTTTCTTTTTAGTGGATGGATTAAAACCAAAATCTATTGTTGGTAATGCTATTTTTAATTGATAAATTATATAACCAATACTTGCATAATGATGTGTTGTATGGCTTTGTGCCTGCATTAAAACACTTCCTAAAGTATATGTTGCAGTTTCATTCCCCAAACCTAAATCGTCTGTAACTTCTAATAATTCTGATAAATCATTATGTTGATGCAGGTTTTTAAGTTGATCAATTACTGAATTAAAATAGTTGATCCCTAAACTTGTTTGTTGCTCTACCTCTATATTTCGTTCTCTTGTTGTTAAATCTATTTTTTTTGATGCAACTCCTTTTAAAATACAAGAATACACATCTAAAACGTGACGAACATGACAACCAATACTTGCATTATAGGGTCCTAAAGAAGTATCTGCATAGGCTTCATCAGAAATTGATTCTAAAAGTTGTATTCCTTTTTGCAAGTTATTTTCGATTGCAATTATCATTTAAAAGATTTTATAATTAACGATGATAAATATAATTTATTATTTAACTAAAATACAGATTTTCAACATTATTTAGCGTCAAAGAATCAATTTTATAGCCAGGAAAACATCAACCTAAAAATACAGAAGAACTCTAAAATAATTATTTGGCACGCTCTTTGAAAATGTATTAACAAATGCGAAAGTCGAAAAGCAATTAGAGTAGACAATAATCCTAAAACCATGTATTATGAAAAAAGGTATACTTATTTTATTAGGAATGTTCACAATAGTTTCTACAATGGAAGCTAAGAATGGCGAAAATTTATCAAGCAAATTAAAAAACGAGACTTCTTACAACGTTTATAACAACGCTGTTAATTTTTTTGAAAGTGGTATTGAGTTTTTTGTTTTTACAAATGGTGAATTTGATTTTGATACACGCTTTGATAGCAGAGGAATTAGAATAAATAGAGATTTTAGAGGAAGAATATCAAACGTAGGCAACGTTTTTATTAGATATGATATAAGAGGAAATGTAACTAGAATTGGTGATGTTTTAATTAGATATAGCAGAGGAATTCTAACCAATGTTGGCGATTTAAGTGTAAGATACGATCATTGGAATACTCCGATTTTTTATGGAAATGTTAGAAATTACTATTATAATAATGGCATCCGTTTTAATGTTAGTTTTGGTGATGTATATAGTTACAATGACGTTTATTTTTCTGGAAACGATTTTGGCAGAAGCTATGCTCAATTTAGAGAAGACAATAATTACTATTATTACAAAGCTAGACCAAATGCAAAAATTGGAAAGCGAAGCACTATTTTAAAAAGAAGGAAACCAGTTTCTGTAAAGAGACCAACTTTTGTAAGAAATAACTCTAATTCTTATAGAAAAATAGCTTCAAATAATAGAGCTACCACTAATAATAGAGCTATTTCTAGTAGAAGTTCGTCTAATGTGTATAGAAATTCAAATCAAAATAGTACAACTAAGAATAATACAACAAAGAGAAGTCCTTCTTCTACGTCTAGAACCCCAAATACTTCTAGAAATATAAGCACTTCTAGAGATGCAAATACTTCTAGAAATTCAGATACAAGAAGAAAAGCAACTACAAATACTGATAGAAAAGTAGATAGTAAAAGAAAAGTAAATACAAGGAGTAATAATTCTAATACTACAAGAAGAAGAGGAAATGAATAAGTGTTAAGTTTTTTTAGGGGAATGAATTAAGGTGGTATTTAAAAATGCCATCTTTTTTTTTGGTGATAAATAACTATTAAAAAAAATGGTTCTCACTACTCCAGATGAAAATTTATTAATGACTACAAATCTTTTAGAAATATGTAAACGAAGTAATTCACAAATAATTTATAAGGTATTATATGTATAGTCTTTTCCTAAAATTAGCAAATAACGTTATAAGCTAAATGGACATTTTTTTTGAAGGAAGGTATCGTTTTAATATTTTTTATTCAACAGTGTTATTTTAAGATTATTTTGAAAGGTTGACTTGTAAAATATGAATCAGTTTTAGAAAAAGTAGTTAACTAGAGAATTATTATTTTATAAGAGTTGATAAACCCTGCCAGTTATTTAAAATATATAGGAATGTAACTTACTAAAAGTAAAAAGCTTCACATTTCTGTGAAGCTTTTAATTGTATAATAATCTTAAACCCAATACTAAATATCTAACAACTTATTTGTTGAAGTAATATATCTGTTATAAATTAACTCAGAATTTAAAAGATTTGCTAACTTAAATTCAGTATCCTTTTCATTATGGATAATTATATGTCCATTTTCTAACTCTGTAGTTGCTGAAGTATTTATTATTTTATCATAATTTATAAATGAGTCTTTATAATTGGCAACTATAATATTTTCACTTGCTAACATACTTTTTTGATTGGTAAGTTTATCTAAAACAAATACTTTCGCTTCAATCTTAGCATATCCTCTATATTTTTTAAGTAGTGTAGTTTCAACATAAAAATTCAACTCAGAAGATGGTCTACAACCAAACTCTTGTGCTGAGAGCATTTTAACTATTTTTTCTTTTTCTAAACTTTTTAATAAAATTGGGTTTGTATCAGCTTTTTTAAAAGCAAAAAGACCAACTAATAAAACTGTAACTGCTAAAATATTTTTTATTTTTTTCATAATTAAGGGTATTTTTTTTTAATAATGTGCTTCAATCACACATCAAAAATAAAGGTTTTAAGTGCTAATAATTTTAAAGTTCGACTATTGATCAAAATGTTTAGACGAACAAATATTAAGTTTCGTTAAAGAATAATTAAAAACGTATTTTTAATAGTTTTTATCTATTATTACTCTATCAAAAATCCCTAAAACAATTAAATTCAATGTTTTATATAAGTAGTAGTGATGTGTTTTTATGCTAAAATCATATAAAAAAAAGCTTCATGCTTCCATGAAGCTTTTTTTAAATTTAAGGGTCCATAAAATAAAAATAGTATGTCCTATTTATATTTTAATATAAGGGTAATTGTATAATGATGTGTTGTGTACTTTCCTAACTATTGTTAGAATGCAAATCTTACGATGGTTCTTAAAAATTCTTTCGTTAAAGAAATACTTACGATTAAAAACGGAAAGAATGAAGTAAAAAATACCATCACATTGAAACCATCAAATAAGGTATCTATGTAAGACATTTCCATTAAGTAGTTTCCTGAAGAGTATAAACCTAGTGAACAGATTAATACGATGATAATACGCTTTATATTATTAGCTTTCATAATTGGGGGGAATTATTGATTATTTAATATACTGTAAAGATACTACACAAGTATAGGTTCTGAAATAAGCAATATCCTTAATAATCAAAAATCATTATTCAATAAGACAAATTGAGAAAGAAATATAGAAAATGAAAATTTGATAAATAAGATTTTGATAACTTAAGTTATCCAATCATTATTAAAAACTCTTTTAAACTAATTCAAGTTTAAAAAAAAGCCATCAAATAAGGAGAATTTTATTTCTATTTTACGAATAAAATATAGCTCCAAAATAATTTAAAGCAATTAAATCGAGTTCTAATATTTTCTGATCAGGAGCTACTATTAGATATTAAGAAGTAAAAAATATATTCTTCATATTATTAAAAGTCTTTAAATAATTGAATCTAATAAGAAATAATAGCTAAAGAATTAGAATTGGGAAATAAAAGGATTAAAATTAGAAGTGATGTTGCAGTTTTATAAAAAAATCAGATAATAGATAATTTTACTAGTACAAGCGTTGTAATAAATTTATATCGAGAAAAAATTAGAAAATTACAAAGCCACCAATAATGATTTTAAATGATGTAATAAAAACTACGAATTAAAAAATTTGTAATTATTTAATTAAAATATTGATAAATAGCTTTCTATAGAAAATAGAACTTTTTCAAAATGATTTATATACAATTTTACCAATAAAAAAAAAAATACGTAACTTCAATGTCTGTTATTGAAAATATAATTCTTTAAAATAAATAAAAGCAAAAAAAAACGTTAATATGGCAGGTAATACGAAACTAATATTAAAAAAAACTTTTAGTTACACAACTTAAGAATCCATTTTATATTAAAAATTAGTTTTAAATGCACTTCAAAAATTAAAATAAATAATATTGAAAAGATATAAATGTAGAGAAATATTCCATTGATAAAATTAGTAAGTAACCCTAAAAAAAACATCTAAACTTATGATAAATGGAAAGATATTGATACGAAGATTAACTATAGGTAAATATTTAATTTATAAATCGTCCTTAAAATGAACTCAAGATCAAATAGATAGAGCATAGCAAATAAAACAAAAGATAAAACTTCTGCACAAATAAAATTTACTTAATGATACGAAAAATAAGAGAACCAACATTTAATATTATTACTATATATTCATTATCAAAGTAAATTTCAACTATTTTGAAAACAGAAAATAATACGATTCTAAAATTAAAACATTTAGATTACCATGTAGAGGTGCTAGAAATATAGAATTATCTCTATTTAGTCTTACAAATATTTATACCTATTTATAAGATCTGATAATTTTTGGGCTTGATTAAAAAATATTTCATTTACATCAAAAATAAGGAATCAATACTTAATAACGAAAATAC
>CAXBPL010000028.1:0-32809 GCA_963977615.1 uncultured Polaribacter sp.
TACTATTAAAAGATTTCAAGATAGTTTTTAAACATAAGAAACCACTACGTTTAAGCAGTGGTTTCCAATCAATCAACCAAAAAACTTCTTTTATTTAATTTCGTATCAACTACGAAAAAACTTTAGAGAAGTATATTTTTATAATTTTTAACTTTCTCTTACAAAGATAAATAACTAAGTGTTTAATTAAATGTTAAATTAAGTAAACAGTAATAAGATTTGTTTATCGTAAGATTAAGATTTTTTATTTTGACATTACAACAGAGTCAATTGCGTGAATAATTCCATTTGATGCTTCAACATCTGTCATAATAACTGTAGATGTATTTCCTGTAGCATCTGTTAAAATTACTTTTCCATCTATTAAAGACGCAGTTAACATTCCACCTTGTACAGTTTTAATTTCAAATTTTCCATTGTTGTCATTAATTGCTCCAACAACAGCTTCTGCATTAAATTCTCCTGAAACCACATGATATGTCAAAACAGCAGCTAACATGTCTTTATTTTCTGGCTTCAATAGTGTTTCAACAGTTCCTTCTGGTAATTTTTCGAATGCAGCGTTTACAGGTGCAAAAACGGTAAAAGGACCTTCGCTACTTAAAGTACCAACTAAATCAGCTGCTTTTACTGCTGCTACTAATGTTGTAAAGTTATCGTTTGAAACTGCAACATCTACAATAGTACCAACTTCTTCAATTTCTTCCTCTTCTTGAGTTTCCATTTCTATTTCAGTTTCTACTTCTGCTTCCTTTTTTTCTTTAGAGTTTACACAGCTATAGGTAGTTACTAAGGATACCATCAATAATAATGTAATAAATTTTTTAATTTTCATTTTGATTAGTTTTTAAATTCAAAACAAAGTTATAATAGATTGTAGTAAAATTTGTTTAATTAAATGTTAAAATAAGTAAACAAAAATAAATTAGTGATAAAAAAAACCACTTTTGTATAAAAGTGGTTTGAAATTTAAAGTAAAATATATTTTATTTTTTCGCTAATAATTTTTTCTGATATTTTCCTTGCACAATATCTGTAATAATTAGAATAACAATTACAAAGTAGAACGTTGTTTTACTCATTGGTACAATTTCATTTCCAAATATCTTAATGTGTGCTAAATGTCCACCTTCTGTCACTAACATAATACCCACTATAAAAAGAATAAACAAACCTAAAACCTCATACATTTTATTTTTTGCTAAAAATGCAGAAACTCTATCAGCTAAAAACAACATTAATAAGCCACTTACAACAATTGCAATGGCCATAATTATAAAAGCAGTTGTAGAATTTTCAATTTCACTAGTTAAGCCAATAGCTGCCAAAATGGAATCGAAAGAAAAAACTAAGTTCATTATAACAATGCTTACAATAGCTGCATTTGCAGTTTTTTTACTTCTTGCTTCAACCATTTCAGATTGCTCTAAATCTGGAGTTCCAATCATATGCCAAATTTCTTTAATGGCTGTATAAATTATAAAACCACCTCCTAAAAGAACAATAATACTATGACCATTAAAGGCGAATTTTACAACATTATCAATACCTCCAGTTAAAAAAGAAAAAGGTTCTTTAAAATAATCGATAATAGAAACTAGTAAAAACAATAGAATAATTCTCAAAATAATGGCAACTAAAATACCAACTTTACGAACTCTTTTTTGTTCAATTTCTGGTGCTTTTTTAGATTCTAAGGATATGTAAAGTAAGTTATCAAAACCAAGTACGGCTTGTAATAAAACTAACATTAATAGGGTAAAAATATTTTCTAACATTTTTTGTTTTTTTGGTTAATGGCTTCAAAGATATTTTTTCATCCTTTAGAAAACAATCTTTTTTGATGTAATTTTAAACGCTGATCAATATTAAAAGAGAACATTCCATAAGATTCGAATGCTCACAAAAGCAATTAAAATAGCAGTTGCTTTTTTAAGTTGAGTAGGAGTTAAAAATTTATGACTAATTCTGCTTCCAATTTGTCCGCCAATAAATACGGTTATTAATAAAGTTGAGGTTAAGCTCCAATCAATTGAAAAATTAGGATTTGAATACTGGCCAATAAAACCAGCTATGGAATTTACTAAAATAAAAAAGCTGGCAGTTGCTGCAATTTTTTTAGGAGTGTCCCAATTAGTAAGATGTAAAAGTGGCGCTAAAAAAATACCACCTCCAATACCAACCATTCCAGAAATAAAACCAATGATACCTCCATAACTTGCGTTTTTGAGAGGTTTAGCATTGTTGTTGTTTTTATCCGAAGAAATAATACGTTTAGAAAGCCACATTGTTATTGCTGCAAATAGAAGTGTAAATCCTAAAAGAATAAAGAAAAATTGCTGACTTATTTTTAAATATCCACCTAAAAAAGCTAATGGAATACTCAATAATACCAAAGGAATTATTTTTTTGAAATCAATTTCTTTTTGTCGATAAAATAAAAACACATTTCCAGTAACTACTACAATATTACAAAGTAAAGAAGTTGCTCTAATTTGTGTAAACACGATTCCTGTTAAAGCTAAAATTGCTAAATAACTTGAGCCACCTCCAAAACCAACAGAAGAATATAAAATGGCAACCGTAAAAAAAAGTATAATAATGTGCCAGTATTGTAATAAGGATTCAAAAATCAAAAAAAGATATTTATATTTAGAAAATATTTATGCATGACCTTTTGTTTAATTGTGCATAAACAAGATGTTATCAGACATATAAAAATATACTATTTAATTTAATTTGCAGAGCATAAAAACTAAAACTTATACATTATGGATTCTTTAAATAAAAAAAAATACTGGAGAGAAAACCTCAAATATTTAGCAATCCTTTTAACTATTTGGTTTTTGGTCTCGTTTGTATTCGGAATTTTGTTGGTTGATGAACTAAACACGATTAGATTGGGTGGTTTTAAATTAGGCTTTTGGTTTGCACAACAAGGTGCAATCTACGTTTTTGTAGTGTTAATTTTTGTTTACATTAAATTGATGAACAAATTGGATAAAAAATTTGGTTTCAACGAACAATAAAATATAAAAGATGAGTATTCAAGTTTGGACGTGGATTTTAGTAGGAATCACTTTTACAATTTATATAGGTATTGCAATTTGGACAAGAGCAGGCTCTACCAAAGAATTTTATGTTGCAGGAGGTGGAGTTTCGCCCTTAGCAAATGGTTTGGCAACAGCAGCAGATTGGATGTCTGCAGCATCTTTTATTTCTATGGCAGGTTTAATTTCCTTTGATGGTTATGATGGTTCTGTGTATTTAATGGGTTGGACAGGAGGTTACGTTTTGTTAGCTTTATTGTTGGCTCCTTATCTAAGAAAATTCGGAAAATTTACTGTTCCAGATTTTATTGGAGATAGATATTACTCAAATGTTGCAAGAAGTGTCGCCGTTTTTTGTGCACTTTTAGTTTCATTTACCTATGTAGCTGGTCAAATGCGTGGAGTAGGGTTGGTTTTTTCTCGTTTTTTACAAGTAGATATTAATACAGGTGTAATTATAGGAATGTTAATTGTGCTTTTTTATGCAGTTTTAGGAGGCATGAAAGGAATTACCTACACACAAGTTGCACAATATTGTGTGTTGATTTTTGCATTTATGGTACCTGCAATTTTTATATCTATTCAAATGACAGGAAATCCAATTCCACAAGTAGGTTTTGGTGGTGCAGATGAAAATGGAATTTATTTATTAGATAAGTTAGATGGTTTACACAAAGAATTAGGGTTTGCAGCATATACATCAGGAAGTAAATCTACGTTAGATGTTTTCTTAATTACAGCAGCTTTAATGTTTGGTACAGCAGGTTTACCACATGTAATTGTTCGTTTTTTTACCGTTAAAAAAGTTGCTGATGCTCGGAAATCTGCTGGTTGGGCTTTGTTGTTAATTGCAATTTTATATACAACAGCTCCAGCAATTTCATTGTTTTCAAGAACTAATTTAATTGAAACTGTAAGTAACAAAGAGTATGAAAAAATGCCAGATTGGTTTGGCAATTGGGAAGAAACAGGTTTAATACAGTTTGATGATAAAAATAAAGATGGAAAAATTCAATATGTTGCAGATGCTAATAAGAACGAATTAATTGTTGATAAAGATATTATGGTTTTGGCAAATCCAGAAATTGCAGGATTGCCAAATTGGGTAATTGCATTAGTTGCTGCAGGTGCTTTAGCTGCAGCTTTATCTACAGCAGCAGGTTTATTATTGGTAATTTCTGCATCAGTTTCTCATGATTTGATTAAGAAGATGATCAACCCAAATATTACAGAAAAAGGCGAATTAATTGCAGCAAGATTATCTGCAGTTGTTGCAGTTTGTGTGGCAGGTTATTTTGGAATTAATCCACCAGATTTTGTGGCAGCCACAGTTGCTTTAGCTTTTGGCTTGGCAGCAGCTTCCTTTTTTCCAGCAATAATATTGGGTATTTTTGATAAAAGAATGAACAAAGAAGGCGCAATTTTAGGAATGGTTGTCGGAATTTTATTAATGCTTTTTTATATGATGAAATTCAAATTCGATTGGTTTGGAGGAGGCACAGAAAAAGATTGGTGGTTTGGAATTTCACCAGAAGGTTTTGGTACAGTTGCTATGTTTGTAAACTTTATACTTTCTTTAATTGTTTCTAGATTTACAGCTGCACCTCCAGAAGACGTGCAAGAAATTGTAGAAAATATTAGAATTCCAAGTGGAGCAGGAGAGGCTACACATTAATAAACCTTAAGAATTAATTGACTTCTTAAATTGTTGAGGAGTCATTAGTTCCATCTTTTTGAATTGTCTGTTAAAATAACTGGTATTGTTAAACCCAGATTTAAAAGCAATTTCAGACATTCTAAAGTCTTTAGACTCTTTTATCAATTTTTTAGAAAATTTTATTTTTTCTGAATTTAAAAAATCAATAGGAGAAATTCCTAATGTATTTTTAAACTTTTTATGAAAATGAGAGCTACTCATATACGCTTTCTTGGCTAATAAATCTACGCTAATATCTTTGTTCGTTAGGTTTTCTTTAATGTATTTTATAACAGTTCCTATTCTTGTGTCATTAAAAAGTGGATCTGTGTTATTTAATAAAATAGATTTCGCTTTGGTTTGTAGCAAACGTACAATGAGCTCTTGAATCATTAAATCTAACAAAACATCTTTAGAAGTATTATTGTTTGTAAATGTGTATGTTAACCTTTTTATAAGTTGATTAACGTCTTTATTATTTGTTAAATGATTGCTGCTTTTATCTAAATTCCAAGTGTTGTTTTTGTCTTCAATTGCTACATTTTGGTTGAATTTATCAACAACTTCACTAATTTTATTTTCATCAATTCCTAAAGCTAAACACTGTGTAGGACTCTCTTTTTTAGCCAAAGGAAAATCAATAATCATTTCTTTGTTTCTTGGCATTACAACAGATTCTCCAGGAAAAAATTCAAAAGAAGGAATCCCTTCTAAATGCATTATCTTTTTGCCAGTTAACATACTTGCAATAATAGGAAAATCGAATTTTAAAGCTACTTTTTCTGCAATTTTATGCGTTTCAAAAATATTTAGCTCAGCATAATCTGAACTATAGGTAGTTCTATTTTCTACTAACGTAGTTAGTTTTCTATGCTTTTTATGTTGATGAAGTAAGTGGCTCATAATCAAATATAAAGAAATTAACTATAAAATTTAAAAATTAATAGCATTGTTCAACAATATAATAAATATGTTCAATCTATGGTGAATTTAATAAAATAACTTTACAAAAAATGATAATAAAATAATTTAAGCTTGTTAATTTTATCAATGTCTTAATATGTGTTTTTTTATCTGTTATTAATAAATTTAAAAAAATAATTAAATTATGAGTTATTCTAAACCGAAGTTTAAAGAAAAATATTCCAATTTTATCAACGGAAAATTTGTTGCGCCATTAGGAGGACAATATTTTGAAAATACCTCTCCAATTGATAATAGTTTAATTGCAAAATATCCACGTTCGCAAAAAGAAGATGTAGAATTAGCTTTAGATGCAGCAAATGCAGCAAAAGAAGCTTGGGGAAATACTTCTGCAACAGAAAGAGCAACCTTATTAAATAAAGTAGCAGATATTATTGAAGAAAATTTAGAAGAATTTGCTTTGGTCGAAACATGTGATAATGGAAAACCAATTCGTGAGACTTTAAATGCAGATATTCCTTTAGCAGTAGATCATTGGCGTTATTTTGCAGCTTGTATTCGATCTGAAGAAGGAAGTGCAACAGAATTAGATCAGCATACATTATCTATGAATATTAAAGAGCCTTTAGGCGTAATTGGGCAAATTATTCCTTGGAATTTCCCTTTATTAATGTTGTCTTGGAAAATGCCACCAGCTTTAGTAACAGGTAATTGTGTGGTTTTAAAACCAGCAGAACAAACACCATCGTCTGCAACTTTATTAATGGAAAAAATTGCAGATGTGTTTCCTCCAGGAGTTGTAAATATTGTGCATGGTTTTGGTCCAGAAGCAGGTAAACCTTTAGCTTCAAGCTCTAAAGTAGATAAAGTTGCTTTTACAGGAGAAACTACAACTGGTCAATTAATAATGCAATATGCCTCTAAAAACTTAAATCCTGTTACAATGGAATTAGGAGGAAAATCGCCAAACGTTTTCTTTAATTCTGTGATGGATGAAGATGATGCTTTTTTAGATAAAGCTATAGAAGGTGCAGTTTTATTTGCTTTTAATCAAGGTGAAGTTTGTACTTGTCCATCAAGAATTTTAGTGCAAGAAGATATTTATGATGCATTTATGAAACGTGTTATTGAAAGAACAAATGCCATTATACAAACTAATCCTTATGATGTAAGTTGTATGGTTGGTGCACAAGCTTCTAATGATCAATATGAAAAAATACAATCGTATTTCAAAATAGGAAAAGAGGAAGGTGCTAAAGTTTTAACTGGTGGAGCTGCCAATAAATTATCTGGAGATTTAGCAAACGGATTTTATATACAACCTACAATTTTAGAAGGACATAATAAAATGCGCGTTTTTCAAGAAGAAATTTTTGGACCTGTTGCTTGCGTTACAAAATTTAAAGATGAAGCAGAAGCAATAGAAATTGCAAATGATACACTTTATGGTTTAGGAGCTGGAGTTTGGACAAGAGATGCTCATCAATTATATCAAATACCAAGAGCTATAAAAGCAGGTAGAGTTTGGGTAAATTGTTATCATGCATATCCAGCACATGCACCTTTTGGTGGTTATAAAAAATCTGGTTTTGGTAGAGAAAATCATGTGATGATGTTAAACTATTATCGTCAAACTAAAAATATGCTAATTTCTTATGATAAAAATAAATTAGGTTTCTTTTAGTAGATTGATAAATAAATATTAAGGCTGAATTTTTATTCAGCCTTTTTTAATAACTTTAAAATATGGAAAGAGTAGCAATTACAAATAAAGCAGCAAAAATTTTAGAGCAACTAAAAGAAAAACATAGTGAATTAATTTTTCATCAAAGTGGAGGTTGTTGTGATGGTTCAGCTCCAATGATTTTAGAAAAAGAAGATTTTTATTTAGATGAAAGCGATATTCTTCTTGGAACATTAAATGATGTTAATTTTTATATGAACCAAGATCAATTTGAATATTGGAAACACACCCATTTAACTGTTGATATTACAGAAGGTAGAGGAGCAAGTTTTTCTCTAGAAATTCCTTTGGGACTTCGTTTTTTAATCCAATCTAGACTTTTAACTACAGAGGAAGAAGAATTTTTTAATAAGTAGTAACATTAAATCATTTAATTTTATAAAACAGATTTGTTTTCATAGTGTTAATTTGTCACACTTTTTTTGAATGGCATATAAATTGACAACAAACAGGTATGCAACATTTAAAAGAATCTTCAAAAGATAAAACAAAACCAAAAGTAACTTTAAAACAAGCTTTCAAGACCATTATTTGGCCAAGAAGAGGTATTGTTTTTGTAGGGTTAATCTTAATAATAATAAGAAGTTTGGCTGGTTTTGTATTACCTTTACAAAGTAAAGTTTTGTTAGATGAAGTTGTGCCTAATAACGATATCAATCAACTATATACTTTAATCTTAATTGTAATTGGCGCAATTTTAGTACAAGCAATTACATCATTTTTATTGACAAAAGTATTGAGTATTCAAGCACAATATTTAATATCAGAATTAAGAGCACAAGTACAAAAGAAAGTATTGTCTTTACCCATCAGTTTTTTTGACAGCACAAAATCTGGAGCGTTAGTTTCTAGAATTATGAGTGATGTTGAAGGTGTAAGAAATTTAATTGGAACAGGTTTAGTACAATTGATTGGTGGTTCATTTACAGCAATTTTAACTTTGGTAATTTTGTTAAGAATGAATGTCTGGATGACGCTTTTTACATTTGTTCCATTATCAATATTTGGATTAATTGCTTTAAAATCATTTAAATATATAAGACCAATATTTAGAGCTAGAGGAAAAATTAATGCAGAAGTTAAAGGACGATTAACAGAAACTTTAGGTGGAATTAGAGTGATAAAAGCCTTTAATGCAGAAGATCAAGAAAGTAAAATATTTGAAGAAGGTGTAGAAAATATTTATCAGAATGTAAAAAAGAGCATGACTGCAACTGCTATAATGACGAGTTCATCCACTTTTTTAATTGGTTTGGCAACTACTGGAGTTATGGGAATGGGTGGTTATTATATGATGCAAGGAACGTTAACTTTTGGAGATTTTATTCAATTTACATTTCTATTAGCATTTATGGTGGCTCCAATTGTGCAAATGAGCAATATTGGAAGTCAGTTAACAGAAGCTTTGGCTGGTTTGGATAGAACTGAAGAGTTAATGAATATGACTGCTGAAGAAGATAATGAAAACAGAACGATTGAGTTAGGAAAAATCGATGGAGAAATTATTTTTGATGATGTTTCTTTTGCGTACGAAGAAGGAAAATCGGTTTTGCATAACATCAATTTTGAAGTTCCTACAGGTTCTGTAACAGCTTTAGTTGGGAGTTCTGGTTCTGGGAAATCTACAATTGCAGGTTTATCAGCAACGTTTTTAAATCCGAAATCGGGTAAAATCACCATTGATAATCAAGATATGTCTAAAGTAAAACTATCTAGTTATCGTAAACATTTGGGTGTGGTTTTGCAAGATGAGTTTTTGTTTGAAGGCACAATTAGAGCAAATATTATGTTTCCAAGACCAAATGCAACTGAAGAGGAATTACAAAATGCTGTAAAAGCAGCGTATGTAAACGAATTTACAGACAGATTTGATAAAGGTTTGGATACATTAATTGGAGAAAGAGGTGTGAAATTATCTGGAGGACAAAGACAACGTTTGGCAATTGCAAGAGCAATTTTGGCAGATCCAAAAATTATCATTTTAGATGAAGCAACTTCTAGTTTAGATACCGAAAGTGAATCATTAATTCAGAAAAGTTTATCAGAATTAGTAAAAGATAGAACCACAATTGTAATTGCACATAGATTAAGTACCATTAAAAAAGCGGATCAAATTTTGGTTATTGAAGCTGGTAAAATTGCAGAAAGAGGAACTCATGATGAGCTAATTGAAGCAAAAGGTAGATATTATGATTTATATACCTATCAATCTAAGATCTAAAAATAGATTTTTATTTTTTTGGGCGTTTTAACAGGCTTTCAGCACTCGCTTTTTTTCTGAAAAAGAAAAAAGAGCTCAAACAAATGCTTCAATCCCTAACGCAATCACTCAAATTTAAACAAAAAATATGCGTTGTATTTTGTAATTACTAAGTATTAAAACCGACTTTGTCATCAAATAACAATCAAATTAAACCAAATAATGAAAAAATTAATCTTATTATTAATTGCAATTACCGTAATTTCTTGTAAAAACGAAACTAAAAAAGAATCTTCTAATAAAGAAGAAGTTCAAGAAATTAAAGAAGTTAAAAAAGAAAAGTTTCCTGAGGAATTAGGAAAAGTATTTCAAACTCATGGAGGAATAAATGCTTGGAGAAAAGCACAAGTTTTATCTTTTAATAAAGGAGAAGAAGTAATTACAACAGATTTACAGTCAAGAAAAATAGTTGTGAATCATTCAAAATATTCTTTAGGTTTTGATGGAAAAGAAGTTTGGTTGAGTGAAGATGAAAAAGGAACTTTTAAAGGAAATCCTGAATTTTATTATAATTTATATTTCTACTTTTATGCAATGCCTTTTGTGTTGTCAGATGATGGAATTGCGTACGAAAAAGTAGATGCAATTTCTTTTGAAGGAACTGATTTTCCTGGCTATAAAATATCTTACAAAGCAAATGTTGGTACTTCTCCAGATGACAATTATATCATTTATTACAATCCTACAAGTTATCAAATGGAATGGTTGGCATACACTGTTACTTTTAATTCAAAAGAACCAAGTGAAAAGTACAACTTAATTAAATATAACAAATGGGAAAATGTAAATGGATTGATTTTACCACAAGAAATTACTTGGTTTAAAAAAGATGATGCTGGAAATCCAACAGAGCCTGCAAGACCAGCAACAGTATTTACGCTGCCATTAATTAGTCAAGCTAAATTAGCAGATTCATTTTATGAGAAGCCAAAAAACTAATATTTTAATAAATCTCTAAATTTTAAATCGCCGTTTTTATTTAAACGAGAAAGTATTTTTAGAAAGGCAATTGCAGTAATATATGCATCTCCAGTTGCTGTATGTCGATCACTTTTAGAGATATTTAATTCATCACACAAATTATCTAATGAATAATGTTTTTTTTCATTTTGATAAATTGTGTGTTTTGATTTATTATACAAATAACCAGTATCAATAGTTTTGTTTAATAAAATAGGCAGTTTGTTTCTTCTTGAAATTTCGTTGATCATTTCTACATCAAAATTGATATGATGTCCTACCAAAACAGCATTGCCAATATATTTTAAAAACAGTTTTAACGCTGTTAATTCGGTTATCTTTTCAGATTCTCCTCCTTTTAAAAGTCCGTGAATTGGTACTGTTTCTGCCCTGAATAGTTTTTGTTTCACATAGACTTCAAACGTATCATTCACATTAATGATGTTGTCTATTACAGAGACAGCTCCAATAGAAAGCACTCTATCTTTTTTTGAAAAACCAGTTGTTTCTGTGTCATAAACAACAAATCTAGTTTCTTTAATTGGTAGTTTTTTTGCATTTAAAAAACTTTCCTGATACTTTAAAAAGTAACCAGGAAGTGGTTTTTTATCTTTTTTCTGAAACCAATTTATTTTCATAATTACCTTAGGTTTGCTAAATTATATCTAACAGAAAGTACTTCTTGAATTTCTCTAATAGGCTTAAAACATCTTTTAAGTTTCAACTTCTCTTCTTTTGATAAAGATTCTAATTGAATAATTCTACCAGAATCGTTATGTAATATTCCTTGTTTGGTTTTAAATTTTAAAAGTGCTTTAAAGGCATAAGAACAAGATTGATATAACTCTTTATTTTGAGGTTCAATTTCTGCTAATTTTTCAAAACGTTGTGCTGTATTATTTATTTCTGAAATATTATTTGATAACATTAAAAGTCTAGCAGCATTAATTAATGGCATTAAAGCTCTTTTTTTAATATTGAAAAAATCTTTATGATCTCCATTTTTTTCTACTAAAAACTGTTTAAAAAATCCTAAAGGAGAAGGACTTGCAACAGCTTCTTTTGCCAAGAAAGTACACAAAAGATTCATGTTATTGAGGCTTTCAAAAATGCTTTTTGTTAATTCTTTTGACATGTTAGAATCGCCATAAATAGCATTAAAATCAAAGAAGATGGAAGATAACAAAATTGCTTTTTCATCAATATTCATAATCCAATCGTTAAATTGATTTTTCCATTCAGATAAGGATAAACACCATTCAGGGTTACTTGCCATCATTTCTGCAGGACAATATTCATAACCAATTTTATGAAGAGATTTTGTAATATGTCCAGCTAGTTTTAAAAAATATTTTTTGGTTTCTGCATATTTTTCTTGTGCAATATCTTCGAAAATTAAAGCATTATCTTGATCTGTATATAAAAGTTGTTCTTTTCTACCTTGACTACCAAGTGCGAGCCATGTAAATTTTACTGGAGGAGGAGCATCCATCTTTTTTAAAGAAAGTTCAATAACTCTTATAGTTACTCCGTCATTTATTTCAGAAATAATTTTAGAAATATGCGATAATGGAATGTTTTGTTCTAAATATGATTTTAAAAGTAGGTTAGCTTTGCTTCTAATTTCGCGAATTTCTCTCGTTCTTTTAGCGCGTTTAATTTCCTTTAAAATAACAGTTGGGTTGTTTCCTAATGAAGCTAAAACATCATGATTGGTTAAAATTCCAATTAATTTAGAATTGCTAGTTCCATCAGCAGTAATACACACATGACCCACTCTGTGTTTGATCATTTGTAGTTGCGCATCTAAAACAGTAAGATTTTTTGATTGCGTTATTACAGGAGAAGACATAATTTCTTTTACTGAAGTATCTATCGAAAAAAGCCCAGTTGCAATTTTGTTTTTAATATCACTATTTGTAATAATTCCAATTGGGAGACAAGCATCATCAACCACAACAATACAACCAATTTTTTGAGCGCTCATTTTTATTGCAGCTTCTTTAATTGTCGATTTTATGGTGCATTTTAAAGGTTTTTTGGTGTAATTAACAGAATGTAAATTAGATTCAGCTAAGTTATCTTTTGCAATATAATCTGTAAAAATATTGTTGTTTTGTTCACTTGTATAAGGATCGAAAGAGGTTGATGCAAAAGAAGTTAGTAAATATTTATTAATTTTTAAGCTTTTTTCTGAAACCGCTTCAAAAATGGCAATTGGAATTCCGTAAACGATAGATTCTTCATTGGCAATAGCATCCAACAAATAGTTTTCTTTACTGATTAATGGTCTTAAGCCAAAAATGTCTCCAGCATCACAAATATCAATAAGACTTTTGTCATTTTCAGAATTTTTAGACATGCTAATTCCTCCATTTCTTACAATGTAAAAATGTTCATGATTTTTATCATTCTGATTAAAAAGAACCTTTCCTTTTTCTAAATAAATAATTTTTACTTCGGATGCTATTTCTGCTATTTTTTTAGCAGCTAGCAAGTTAAAAGGAGGGTAGTTTTTTAAGAAATCAAAGACACGTTCTGAAATTGTATTTTTCATTATTTATTTACTTTTTGATAAATTTTATCATACACTGAAACATAATACTCATGAAACCTAGAAAGTAAGACGTTTTCATGTTTTTCTGTATTTTTAAGAATCTCTAAATCGAATAATTGAACGTCATCAACTTCTTCAATTTGAATTTTTAAGGTTGATATAGGAATTTTTAATTCAGCAATAAAAACATGATGATGTTCATTGTCTTGAATTCCGTTTTTATGAGAAACTTGATGAATTCTTGTTCCGATTTTGATGAGGTCTTTTTCATTTAATTCCAAACCAATTTCTTCAAAAACTTCTCTTTTTGCTGATGTTAAAATTTCTTCTCCAGCTCCAACATGTCCTGCAACAGAAATATCCCAAAGACCAGGAAATACTTTTTTTGTCAATGCTCTTTTTTGAAGCAATATTTTTTTATCCGAAGTAAAAAGCCAAATATGTACAGTTGCATGAAACCAACCATTTTTATGAGCTTCCGATTTTAGAACCGTTTTTCCTGTAAATTTTCCTTCAGGAGTTAAAATATCTATGAGTTCGTCCAAAAATAAATGAATAAGTGTTTAAAGTTGTTGAGAATTCATCAACCAAAAAAAAGAGTTTAGTTTTCTTTTAAGTCGATTTTAGAATTGCTAGTTTCAAAAAGATGCAAATAATCATTAATTTTAAAAGTTTTATTATGAAAACGAGAGGTTCTATTTTTACCTTCTTGCTGTCTAGTAATACTTCTAGCAAAACGTCTTATTTCTTGTTTTGACGTTAAAATAATTCCAGGAATTGGTGCGCTTTTTCCGTTTTCATCTTTGGCAACCATTGTAAAATAAGAAGAATTACAATGTTTTTTAGTACCTGTTCTTATGTTTTCAGATTCTACTCGTAAACCGACAACCATAGAAGTTCGTCCTGTAAAATTAATCGAAGCTTTTAAGGTAAGTAATTCACCAACTTCAATCGGGTTTAAAAAATCGACTTTATTTACAGAGGCAGTTACACAATAATTTCCTGAATGTTTGGAAGCGCAAGCAAACGCAATTTGATCCATCAAATTTAAAATATGTCCCCCATGAATTTTACCACTAAAATTAGAGTGTGAAGGTAACATTAGCTGTGTTATGCTAACTTGAGATTCGCTAATTTGTTTAAAATCTTTAATCATTTGTTTCATTTTTATCTCTGAAATGTGGTGAGTTTTCTTGTGTTACTTTTGTAATAAAATATTTTGTATCACCCAACCAAAAAAAGGTTTTGTAACGTTCTTTATAGGTAAGTTTTACATAACCACCTTGATATTTTTGTAAATTTTCAATTACTTGTTCATTCGAATCTTCTACAGAAAAAGAGAAAATTTGTGCTCCAGAAATTCCTTGGCTAATTTCTCCTTCCCAAGTTTTTACAATCATTCCTTTTCTGCTTATTTTTATCAATTCTCCAGATCTAATACCTGTACTATACGTTACAAAATATATAAAAAGGTAATAAAGAATTGTAATTATAACTACAGTACTTAGTAAAACACCAATAATTTTTTTCATAAATCAAAAATACAAATCTTTTTTACTGAAAATATTTTTATAAGTCAAAATGTGCTATTTGTAAGTTAAAAAGAGTTCTTTATTACAGGATTTTTTTCTTTAAGACCTAGTTTTGTTTTTTTAGAATCTGATTGTTGATTTTTTTTCTGATAGCAAAATTAGGAACTCATAAACTTATTAAAAAGTAAAATATTCGGAACGAATAACTTAAAGACCATTGTGTTTTGCAATCAGTTTTTTTTTAACATTAATTAAAGTAGATTTGTAGCGCTATAAAAATTTTATAAATGAATTATATTTTATTTGATGGCGATGTTAGAAAATCGCTATTACCCTTTACCTATACAAGACCTGTTGCTGATATTAGAATTGGTATTTTAACAATTAGAGAAAAATGGGAAAAATATTTAAATCTAACAACCACAACAATTACAGAAGAATATTTAGAGGAAAAATATCCAATGGTTGAATTGGAGGAAAATATTTTGATAAACGCTTCTTTTTGCCCAACAAAAAGTTTGGTTAAAAAAGTTAAGAATTTATCTAAAAACGAAGCTATTTTTAAAGGTGATGATGTAATTGCTTTTTTTACATCAGATTCTCAAGAAGAAGTAAATTTTGATGATTATACACATATTGAGTTTGATGAAGATATTATCCAAATAAAAAATACTTGGGATATTTTCTCGTTAAATTATGAAGCAATTCAGCAAGATTTTGAATTACTTACAAAAGACAGAACATCACAACCAATTCCTGAAGGAACAAGATATATTAATAAAGAAAATATTTTTATTGAAGAAGGTGCAGAAATTACTTTCGCAACTTTAAATGCGTCTGAAGGGCCAATTTATATTGGTGAAAATGCTGTTGTTATGGAAAATTCAGCAATAAGAGGACCTTTTGCAATGTGTAATGATGCAGTTGTAAAATTAGGAACAAAAATATTTGGAGGAACTACTTTAGGACCTTTTTGTAAAGTTGGAGGAGAAATAAATAACTCAGTTTTGTTCGGCTATTCTAGCAAAGGTCATGATGGTTATTTAGGGAATTCAGTTTTAGGTGAATGGTGTAATTTAGGTGCAGATACTAACAATTCAAACCTGAAAAATAATTATGCAGAAGTAAAGTTGTGGGATTATGAAACTGGTAGATTTGCAAAAACAGGTTTACAATTTTGTGGTTTAATGATGGGAGATCATTCAAAATGTGGAATAAACACCATGTTTAATACAGGAACTGTTGTTGGTGTTTCTGCTAATATTTACGGAAGTGGATTTCCAAGAAATTTTATTCCGTCTTTTAGTTGGGGAGGAGCTGCTGGTTTTACAGAATATAAAACTAATAAAGTGTATGAAGTTGCCACTGTTGTTATGAATCGTAAAAATTTGGTTTTTGGCGAAGTTGATCAACGAATTTTAGAACACGTTTTTAACGAAACTGCTCAGTATAGAAACTATTAGATTTTTCTAAAAGAGAGAAGAGAATAGAGAATATAGAGAAGAGAGAAGAGAGAAGAGAAACACGAGACACGAAAAAAAGCCTAAAAATGAATATTCATTTTAGGCTTTTTACATTTTATAATGCAAACCAACTAAAAGCATCGTTCACATTTTCAAGTCTTCCCTTTGGGAAGATTTAGATGGGCTTAAGATTTAGATGGGCTTTTAGGCTTTCTTTAATTCTTATCTACAACTTCTCCAGAACCAACAGATTTTGCATCTACATTACTTGGGTTTCCTTTGTAATAAACACTTCCAGAACCCACAACTTTAGCTTTAATTTTTGTTGAAACTGTAATTTTTATACTTCCAGAACCAGCAATTGAGGCATTTAATGTATCTGTAGTTAAATCATATGCTTTTATACTTCCAGAACCAGCAATAGAGCAAGATAAATCATCAGATTTTCCTGACAATTTTACGTTTCCAGAACCACCAATGTTTACGCTTAAATCATCAGCATCTACATGTAAAGTAATGTTTCCAGAACCACCCAAAGAAACCGATAAATCGTTACTTTTTATAATGTCTTCGCTTGTAATATTTCCAGAACCACCTATCGATATTTTTTCAAGATCATTGTATGTAACAGTAATTGTTAATCTTTTGGTGGTGCTAATATTTGTGTTTTTCTGATACTTTATCTGTAGCGTATTTCCACTCACTTCAGTTTCTATCAAAGGGATAATGTTTTCTTCACCTTCAATAGTAATTGTGCCTTCTTTTCCTTTGATCAAAATAACATCAAAAGAACCACCAACAGCAATTCCATCATAATTAGAAGTTGTTCTTTTTACGGTAACAACATTTCCATTTCCTTTTATCTTTTTACTATTTCCCCACCAATTTTGTGCGTTCGCAGAGAAACTTGCAGTTATAAAAAGTACAATAAGGGTTGCTTTTTTAATCATAATATTTGTTTTTATTTAATTGATATTTGTTAGATAAATGTATCCTTTCCTAAAAATGAAGGATTTTTTATTTGTTCGATTTGTTTCAATAAATTTTCTAAAATTACTAAACGTTTTTGGTAGTTTTTAATCATCATTAATAGTGATTTTGATTGCTCACCTTCAACATTTAACTCAGTAAGAGAAACGATATAACTTTCCTCTAAATCTTCTAATTCATTAAAAGCACGTTCAATAATCATTTCTGTTTCCAAACTTCTATTTCCCTCAACTTTTCTTATTTTTTGATTGATAGTTGCCACAAAAAAATCGTGAACCTTTTCAATTTTAGGAGTTGTATCAGCTAATTTTAATTGTTTATTCTGATGCGTATTTCCCAACCAAAATCCAAGCACTAAAAAAATAGAAGCAGCAACAGAAAGCCATTTCCAGGAAATTTTAGTTGTTTTTTTAGATTGATTTAATTTACGCTCAAAACGATTTTTATGACCAACATGTGGTTCTTGAAAATCGAAATCAGTTTCAGAAAAGAAGTTGTCAAATTTATCTTCCATATTCTTGTATGCATGTGTTTTCAGCTAGTAGTACTTGCTTTAATTTTTTCTTTGCTCTAGAAATTGTGGTTCTCACATTTTCGTTTGTGTAATTTAATATTTGCGCTATTTCTTCATAATCAAAACCTTCAATTAAATTTAAGGTGAGCACAATTCTATAATTATCTTTTAAATTTTGTAAAGTATCTAAAACGTTTTGCGGATTTAAACCTTTGTAATCTATTGCTTCATCATCAATTTCATCTGTAGGAATTACATCCATTTTTACTTCTTGATAACGATTGTTTTTCTTTAATTGCGTTAAGCTTTTATTAATCACAATTCGTTTTAACCAAGCTCCAAAAGCAACTTCTTCTTTATAAGTATCTAATTTTGTAAAAGCTGTTAAAAAAGCTTCTTGCATTATATCTTCAGCTTCAAAACTATCTTTTAAAATACGATGAGCAGCATTATACATAGCTTTGTAATAGCCATTATAAATTTCTAACTGCGCGTTTTTATCCGACGATTTACAGCGTTTTAATAGGTTGGTTATATGTGGTTGATTTGCTTTCAAATTAAATTTCTATACTAAAGACAAAACTGTTTTTAAGTTGTGACAGTTTTTGGGAATAAATATTTTATTAATTAGAAATTTAAAAGTCTAATTAATTTTTTCACCAATAAATTTTAAAATTTCTTCAAACTCTCCTTCTTTCAATTCACATTTTGAGATAACTAAAATATTTTGAGAATTATCTTTTTCAAATAATAATAAATTTGATTTTATAATTTTGAATTCTATAAAATCTGACCAGTAAAACCAAGAACACAAAAAATCAGATGAAAGTAATAAACGGTCTTTTGAAAATTCAAAAACCATATACGAACTATTATCATCAAAGTTCAATAATTCTTTTAAACTTCTAGTATAAGTAATTTTGAGTTCTTTATATCTTTCATTTTTAGCATAAAGTTCAAATCCTAAAAAAATACCAAAACAGTAAAAGATAATACTTATATCACTCCCAAATATTTGAATAATAAAGCCTAAAACAAAAGGTATAATTACAATTATTGATAAATCTTTCACTTTTTTATTTTCATTATAATAAATGTAAGGAAGAGTTATTTTTACCTGCTCTAGGTAAAGTTTTTCGTTAAAAGGAATTTTATATTTCAGTATTTATTTTTTGAGTTATAAAAGCTATAATTATATTTTAAATTAAGTTATAAAGATACTCATTTCATCAAGAAGAGTACACAAATTTCCTTTGGCATAACAATTGACTTATTAGTAAAAGATAATACCTATTTGTATTTTAAGTATCTTATTATCAGTAATATATAAACATAATAACGATGTCGTTTTTCAATTCAAAGAAAATCAATGTCAGAATGACAGATATACAGCACATGAGCAAAACAAAAGTTATAAATTTAGACAATTTGTCTTTTCAGGAAATGATGAATGAAGATTCAGAATTAATTCCTTTAATGACGCCAGAAGATGAAGAAATCATCAATAAAGAAAGCGTTCCAAAAATATTACCAATTTTACCTTTAAGAAATACAGTTTTATTTCCAGGAGTTGTAATACCAATTACAGCTGGTAGAGATAAATCGATTCAATTAATTAAAGATGCTAATAAAGGCGATAAAATAATTGGAGTAGTTGCACAACGTAATGAAGATGAGGAAGATCCTACTTTAAAAGATATCAATACAACAGGAGTTGTAGCACAAATTCTACGTGTTTTAAAAATGCCTGATGGTAACACAACAGTAATCATCCAAGGTAAAAAACGTTTTGAAATTGAAGAAATAATTCAAGATGAACCGTATTTAAAAGCAACTGTAAAAGAAGCTGTAGAAGACAAGCAAATTGAAGATGAAAAAGAATTTGAAGCAATTATAGATGCTATAAAAGAACAAGCTTTAGCTGTAATTAAGGAAAACCCAATGTTACCAAGTGAAGCTTCTTTTGCAATAAAAAATATCCAATCAAATTCATTTTTGGTTAATTTTATTGCTTCAAATATGGATTTATCAGTAATGCAAAAACAAGTTATTTTAGAAAAAGACAATCTAAAAGAACGTGCATTATTAACGTTGAAAAACTTAAATAAAGAGCTTCAAAAATTAAAGTTGAAGAATGATATTCAGTCTAAAACTCGTGAAGATTTAGACCAACAACAACGTGAATATTATTTAAATCAACAATTAAAAACCATACAAGAAGAATTGGGTGGTGTTTCTAACGATCAAGAATTGGAAGAAATGCGCAAAAAAGCCAAAGCTAAAAAGTGGACGAAAGAAGTTGGTAAAACTTTTGAGAAAGAGTTGAGTCGCTTAAAAAGAATGAATCCACAAGCTGCAGATTATGGTGTGCAAAGAAGTTATTTAGAGTTGATGTTAGAATTGCCTTGGGGAATTTTCTCTAAAGATAAATTCGATTTAAAACATGCAACCAAAGTTTTAGACAGAGATCATTTTGGTTTAGAAAAAGTTAAAGAAAGAATCATAGAACATTTGGCAGTTTTAAAGTTGAGAAACGATATGAAATCGCCAATTATCTGTTTGTATGGACCTCCAGGAGTTGGTAAAACTTCGTTAGGAAAATCGGTTGCAGAAGCTTTAGGACGTAAATATGTACGTATGTCTTTAGGTGGTTTAAGAGATGAAGCAGAAATTAGAGGTCATAGAAAAACCTATATTGGTGCCATGCCTGGTAGATTAATCCAAAACCTTAAAAAAGCAGGAACATCTAATCCTGTTTTTGTATTGGATGAGATTGATAAATTAGGTAAGAGTCATCAAGGAGATCCTTCCTCTGCAATGTTAGAAGTTTTAGATCCTGAACAAAATGAAGCTTTTTATGATAATTATTTAGAGGTTGGTTACGATTTATCGAAAGTACTTTTTATTGCTACAGCTAATAATTTAGGAGAAATTCCTTGGGCTTTAAGAGATAGAATGGAAATCATCAATGTAACTGGTTACACTATTGAAGAAAAAGTAGAAATTGCAAAAAGACACTTGTTACCAAAACAATTAAAAGAACATGGTTTAACAACCAAAGATTTAAAGTTAGGTAAAAAACAGCTTGAACAAATTGTAGAAGGCTATACTCGTGAATCTGGAGTTCGTGGTTTAGAAAAGCAAGTCGCAAAAGTGGTGCGTTTCGCAGCAAAAAGTATTGCTTTAGAGGAAGAATATGATATTTCATTATCATCAGAAAAAATTGAAGCAATTTTAGGAACACCAAGAAACAGAGATAAATTCGAAAATAATGATGTTGCTGGTGTTGTTACAGGTTTGGCTTGGACAAGAGTTGGTGGCGATATTTTATTTATAGAATCTATTTTATCTAAAGGAAAAGGAAATCTTTCTATTACAGGTAATTTAGGAACTGTTATGAAAGAATCTGCAACAATTGCTTTGCAATACATAAAATCGAATGCAGAAGAATTTGGTATAAAACCAGAAATTTTAGAGAAGTACAATGTGCATATTCACGTTCCTGAAGGTGCAACTCCAAAAGATGGTCCAAGTGCAGGTATTACAATGTTAACTTCTTTGGTTTCTTCTTATACACAACGTAAAGTGAAAAACAAGTTAGCAATGACTGGTGAAGTTACTTTACGTGGAAAAGTGTTGCCAGTTGGCGGAATTAAAGAGAAAATTCTTGCTGCTAAAAGAGCAAACATCAAAGAAATTATTTTGTGTGAAGACAACAGAAAAGATATTCTTGAAATTAAAGAAAGCTACTTAAAAGGCTTAACTTTCCATTATGTTTCAGATATGAAACAAGTAATTGAAATTGCGCTCACAAAGCAAAAAGTTACAAATGCTAAGAAATTAGTTTAAAAATATAAGCCTCCAATTTGGAGGCTTTTTTTATGCTTCTACTTGAAATGTATATGTTTTTTGGAGCTATTTCCTGCTTTCAGCACTCGCTTTTTTTATGCTGAAAAAGCATAAAAAAGAGCTCAAACAAATGCTTCAATCAGGGCTAGACTTGTTTGCTAACATTGTTTTCAATTACAAATGGGTTATCTTTTAAATTATATGAGTGCAAGTCTTTAAAGATTTGATTGTAGATTTAGGATTATTAAAAATTCTTAAATCGTTTAAACATCGGTTAGATTTTTTTTTGCCTAAAACACTAAATATGAAATTTTCCAACCTATCAGTACTATACATTAATTGTACGTTAAAAAAATCTCCTCAAAAAAGTCATACAGAAACATTAATGCAAGTTTCTCAAAGCATTTTAAAGAAAGAAAATGTAGCTTTTGAAACTATTAGACTTATTGATGAAGATGTTGCTGTGGGTATTTATCCAGATATGACAGAACATGGTTTTGATAAAGATAGTTGGCCAGAATTGTTTAAAAAAGTAATGGCTGCAGACGTTTTAATTATTGGAACGCCAATTTGGTTGGGAGAAAAATCTTCTGAAGCGCAAAAATTAATTGAACGTTTGTATGCTATGAGTGCCAAAACAAATGACAAAGGACAATATATCTTTTACGGAAAAGTTGGTGGTTGTTTAGTTACTGGTAATGAAGATGGAATAAAACATTGTGCAATGGGTATTTTGTATGCAATGCAACATGTTGGTTATTCAATTCCACCTCAAGCAGATTGTGGTTGGATTGGTAAAGTAGGTCCAGGACCAAGTTATGGAGATACTGAGTTTAAGGATAAAAAAATAAACCCACCTGTTGGTTTCGATTCAGATTTTACAAACAGAAATACTACATTCATGACTTATAATTTATTGCATTTAGCAAAAATGCTAAAAGCAAATAATGGTTATGATAGTTATGGAAACTCTAGAGAAGAATGGGATGATGGAACACATTGGGGTTTTGAAAATCCAGAGTATAGATAATTAAAAACAACTTATAAAATTTTTTTAGTTTGAATTTAAAATCTAGAGTTTTTTACTTTTAAAGCTCTAGATTTTTCGTTTATTTTAACTATTGATAAATGTTTTTAAGTTGCACAATTTCAAAATGTTAAATCTTTATTTTTATCATAAAATACCTAAAAACTAATCTAAAAAACAAACTTAATTGTATTCTTTAAGACTACCTTTGTCGCGAAAATGTAAAACAAACATTTTTATTAAATAAGAATAAATTATGAATGCAATATTCACAGATGCTAGTTTTCAAAATATGAATAACATAGCAAACCGTTACAACATTAGTATTGGAGCAGTTACAGATTTAACGCACACTTTAATAAGGAGTAATGGAACCATGGCACAATTTAACATTGCTGAATTAGGTGGTGGAGGTCAATGGATGCAAGGAGGAATGACGATGGTTGGTGATATGTTTAACAATCAATTAAAATATACAGTAGATGGTTTGTGTATAGAAATTTCAAACTTAATTCATCAAGGAGGAATTCAATACAAACCTTTACCTAAAGTTCAAAATCATAATAACCAACAGCAAAATAATCAAAATTATAGCCAACAAAGCCAAAGTCAAGGAGGTTTTAATAATAATTCTGCTGGAAATTGGTGGGGAGATTTAGGTTTCCCAAATTCTACAGGAAGTCAGAATGATACAAGTTATGCTATTTTTTCAAACATACATCGTTTGGCAATTCAGCAACATGGAAAAGTAATTGTGTTTGATACGTTAGATCATCAAATTGGTGGAGTTGGTCAACAACAAGGAGGTAATTATTCTGTGAATTTTTCAAGCCAATATGGAACTGTAGATTTAAGTTCTTTACCAATTGTTTCTGGAGGAGAAAATAATCCTAAACAGCAACCAGAACAGATCAATAATAATCAGAACAATAATATCCAAAATAATAATCAAAATCAGCCTGATGTAATTGTTCAAGAAAAGAAGCAAGTATTTTCTAACAATAATTTAGAGGAAGATATTTTTGCTAAAATTGAAAAGTTAGCAAACTTAAAAAACAAAGAATTTATTTCTGTGGAAGATTTTGAAAACAAGAAAGCAGAATTACTAGCGAGATTATAAAAATCGATCTAAAATAAAAAAGCTCAACTCTTTGAAATAAACGTTTTAAAAAGTTGAGTTTTTTTACAAAATAAACTAAAAACAAAAACCTCTTTGCAATTGCAAAGAGGTTTTCTACAAGTTCTCAAAAATCGTTCTAACTATTATTTGGTTCTTGCATTTTTCTTATTTGTTTTAGAAGGACACTTTTTGGTGTCACAGGAATTGCTTTCATCATTATTTTTTGAGCGAAAGAAACTCCAGAAATAATTTCTAAATCACCATTAATCATGGCATCATAACCATCTTTGGCAACCTTTTTAGGATCTGCTGTACTTTTAAATAAATCAGTTTTATCCATGCCAGAAGTTTTTCCAAAATCTGTTTCTGTAGCACCAGGCATTAAAGCAGTTACAGTAACATTTGTATCATGTAATTCTTCTGCAATTGCATTGCTAAAAGAAGTTACGTAAGCTTTTGTAGCAAAATACACAGCTTGCATTGGGCCAGGCATTAAACTAGCTGTCGAAGATACATTTAGAACCTTACCGCTATTTTTTTCAACAAAATCTGGTAAAAATTTACGAGTTAAATCTGTTAAAGCAATAATATTTAGTTGAATCATGGATAAATCTTTATCCCAAGGTCTTTCATGAAATTTACCAATACCACCAAAACCAGCATTATTAATTAAATAATCGATTTCTATTTTGCTGAATTTTACAAAATTGTAAACCTCAAGTGCTGCATTTGGTTCTGTTAAATCTTTTTCAATAACACTAACATGAACTCCATATTCTTTTTCTAGTTCCTCTTTTAAAGCGACTAATTTATCTTTGCTTCTGGCAACAATTACTAAATCTCCACCTTTTTTAGCATGAATTTTAGCAAATTCCTTTCCTAAACCACTACTTGCACCTGTAATTAAAGCCGTTTTTTTCATTTATTTTAGTGTTGATTGAGCATCAAAAGTAAAGCAACAATTTTTAAAGTTTTAACGCAAAGACATAAAATTTTAACGGAATCAAAATTCTAAGTGCAATACATAATTTGGTCTTGTCTCAGTTTGTGTAAGTGGAAAGTTATAAGTTGCAGCTTGTGTAAAACCAACTTTTTTGTAAAAATTAATGGCTTTGTGGTTTTCTACCCAAACATATAACCAAACTCCAGATTGCTTATTTTCTTTGCACAACTTAATATTAAAGTCCATTAATTCTTTCCCTAATTTAAGATTGTAAAACTCTTTTTTTAGGTATAAACGCTCCATTTTAGTAACGTTTTTATGTTCTAAATTTTCATTTTCAGTATTAAAAATAACTTTAGAAAAACCAGCAATTTCATTTTTATAGTAGATTAAATGATACTGATAATTAGGATTAGAAAGTTCTTTTATAAAGTTTTCTTCATTAAAATTATTGGCAATATAATTGTCCATTATTTCTTTACTGGCTGCATGTCCATGAGCAGGTAAAAAAGTTTCAACACTTAATTTAGATAAAAGAAGCGCGTCTTTTACAGTCGTTTTTACAATTTTAATCATCAATAAAAAATAAAAATTTATAAGGAGTTTGTGTTAAAAGTATCTCCTTGATTAATGTCTCCAGTTTCAAAACCTTTTTTAAACCAACGCATTCTTTGAGCGGAAGTACCATGTGTAAAAGAATCTGGCACAACAGTTCCTGAAGATTGTTTTTGCAAACGATCATCACCAATGGCAAAAGCTGCATCTAAGGCTTCTTGTAAATCACCTTTCTCTAAAATTAACTCCATATTTTGAGCATGATGAGCCCAAACACCCGCTAAAAAATCGGCTTGTAGTTCTAATTTTACAGAATAACTATTGTATTCTTTTTGACTTACTTGACCTCGAAGTTGTTGCATTTTATCTGTTGTGCCCATCAATTTCTGAATGTGGTGCCCAACTTCATGAGCAATTACATACGCTTGCGCAAAATCTCCTGGAGCATTTAACCTGGTTGCCATTTCTTCGAAAAAGCTTAAATCGATATATAATTTTTGATCTCCAGGACAATAAAATGGACCTGTTGCACTAGAAGCAGAACCACAAGCAGAAGAAACCGAATTTCTAAAAAGCACCAAAGTTGGTTCTTTATAATTGGGAATTAGTTTGTTCCAAACATCTTCTGTGCTTTTTAAAACTAACTTACTCATTTCTGCCAATTCATTTTCTGAAGCAGAACCTTTATAATTTGTGTTTTGTATTTGATTTGTTGCACCTCCAGAAATAAATTGTAGTGGATTGAAACCTGTAAAATACATCAGTCCTAAAACTACTGCAACAATAATTAACCCTTTTTTAGAAGTAACTAATTTCAATAATAACCCAATTAACATTGGACTTAATCCACCTCCAGAACTTCCAGAAGACATTCCTCTTCTATCATCTACATTACTACTTTTTCGATTGCTTCTCCACTTCATATTTTTATTTTTTGGAGCTATAAAATTACTCTTTATTTATAAATTTTAGGAGCGCTTTTGTGGAAATAAATAACTTTATCAAAATTCAGTAATTATTTCAATGAAATTTTGAATATTACTTTGGCAAACATCATTTAGAAATTTCAAAAGTATAGGTTGCAATTATTTTTTGTTGATGGTATAAATGCACATCATAAAAACCTCTATTTTTAAATTGATAGGTTATTGCCAATTTTTTATCCTGTAAATTAATTTCAGGTTGTACAGTTCTTTCATTGCTTCCAGATGAAATAATGAGTTGTAAATCATCAATTTTAATCTCTTTTTTTAGTTGATATTCAAATGTAAAAACATCATTTTGTTTGATTTGTTGATGCATTTTATTCGGATAAATATGCGTTTCTAAAAAATTATAAGCTTCTCCATATAAAAGTGGCATTTCTACAAATTCCTGTAGAGTAGAGGTTTTATCCTTCAACAAAGAATGTTCTTTTTCAATCGGAAAATGATTTTTGAAAAAAAGTTGAGGTGCTGTCAAAAAATACCCTTCATTAAACTGAAAATAAAATGTACCTTCTTCAGGAAAAGAGATTCCTGTTGCCCAAGTTGGGTCGCACAAATACCATTTTCCATTAATTTTAACCATATTCCAAGAGTGATTTGCTTCTGTAAGTGTGGTAAAATCAACAGTACTAGTTCTGCCAAAACCATTTACAATTTTGGCTTCAATGCCAACAATAGTGCACATTTCTTTGAGTAAATAGGCGTATCCAGTACAAATGGTTTTCTTTCTTTTGAGTAATCTTTTAAATAATAGTGTTTTAAATTCAGAATTCCATTCGTGTAAACGAATGGAATCTTTTTGAAAGCGTTCTCTTTTTCGCTTATTTTTTGTGTATAAACCAAAATCATTAGCAATATTATTACAAATCCAAACATAAATAGAACGTAATTTTTCTACATCAGTCTCTAAATCTTTGGTAATATTAAAAGTGATTTCATTTAGATTTAGTAAGTTTTTGCTTTGATACGATTTTGCAATATAATCTGCTTTTGAAAAATTGATGTTGTTAAAATCAGCTTTTTGCGCAAAACAAATATTGACAAAGAAAATACATACAAAAAGAGTTTTTTGCATAGTTCTATTAGTTTTTAGATTTCTTAGAGGAATAACGTTTATTGCTATTTAAAGCACCAAAAATTTGACTATCATCTTCTACTAAAGTGATATTTAAAACCGAATAATTTTCTTTAATTTTTATATTTTGTTTTGCTAAACCCAAATAAGAAAACACTAAAATATCGCCAGCTTTTAATTTTTTCGGGAATGTGAATTCTCCTTTTTTGTTAGTTGTGGTTCCTGTTCTTGTGCCTTTTAAAAGAATGTTTACGCCATCTAAAAGTGCAGTTTTATCATAAGTTTTACCTTTTACAGTTCCTGAAATTTCTATTTCTTGTGCTTGTAAAGTAGCAGTAAAAAAGAAAAAGGATACACAAAAAGCGATGCAAGTAAATTTCGATTTGTTTAATGAGATTGTTTTAAATGTTTTCATAATCGTATGTTTTTAAATTCATTTCAAACTTACAAGTTTAAAGATGTTTTTAAAAATGATATTGAGTAACTGATTCATTTTTAAAGGTTAAAGTTACTTTTTATTTAGGGAACTCAACAATAAGAAATGTTGTTTTTTGATATTTTTTTATCAACTTAAAAAACTATTTAAAAATAAAGTATATTCGCGCAAAAAAATAATATTAAACTACAATTTTAAAAAATGAAAAAATTAATTCTTTTATTGTTCGTTGTTTCTGCAAATATTTCTTTGGCTCAAGAAACGGCTTTACTTCGTTTAAATTATGAAAAAGGTGCTACTTACGATGTTACTATGAACATGTCTCAAGATATGGGTGCAATAATGTCTATGGGAATGGGTATTACTATAAATTTGAAAATTACAGAAGTATATAAAGATACGTATGATAGTGAAATGAAGTTTACCAAAATGACAATGGATATGTTGCAAGGAGGTAATGCTATGAGTTTCGATTCTACTAAAAGTGAGGAAGATTTGGATGATGGTGGAAAGCAAATGAAAACACAAATGCAACCAATGTTAGATGCATTGATGTATGCTAAAGGAAATAATTTAGGTGAAATTATAGAGATAAAAATTGAGCCAAATGTTATGGGGATGGAAGATATTGCAAAACAATCTAGCAGTGTAGTGTATCCAAAAGAGGCTGTGAAAGTTGGTGACAATTGGTCAATGACTAAAGAAGAAAAAGGCATGAAAATGGACTTTATTTATACTGTAAAATCTATTTCAGATGATAATGTAATATTAAATATTACTGGCGAAATTTCAGGAATGGCTACAGGTAAAATAAATGGAGATATGCAAATTGATAGAGCTTCTGGAGTTCCTTTAGATTCAAATATAAATATGGTGATGAATGTAAGTGGACAAGAAATGACTTCTAAAGTAACTATGAAAACAATAAAAAAATAGGTTTTTAAAACATATTTATAATTGTAAAAAAAAAGTTTCATCATTTTTAAAATGATGAAACTTTTTTTATGGAATAAATTTAATGAATATTTTAAAGATTAATTAATACCAACGTTTTTTATTCTTTTTAGAATTTTCAGATTTTCTACCTTTTTTATTTTGGCTAATTGTATTTGGTTGTAGCTTTTTATGTTTTGGTTTGTTGATGATAAAAGGATGATCTGTAATAATTTTAATTGGTTTTTCAATTAAAGCTTCTATCGTTTTTATATAACCATTTTCATCTGGTGAACAAAAAGAAAACGCAATTCCAGATTTACCAGCTCTACCAGTTCTACCAATTCTATGAATGTAGGTTTCTGGCACATTTGGAATATCAAAATTTATAATTGCATCTACATTTGTAATGTCAATTCCTCTTGCTGCAACATCTGTAGCAATTAAAATATTTGCTTTTTTATTTTTAAAATCGATAATCGCTTCATTTCTGATAATTTGGCTTTTATCACCATGAATACTAGTTACTTTATAATCGTTCTTTAAAAGTGTTTGCTCCAATTTATCAACGCCCATTTTTGTGCGTCTAAAAATGATAATTTTTCCGTTAATTGTATGTCTCAATAAATTTAAACACAACTCTGTTTTGTGCTTTTTTGGAAGATAATACAATAACTGACCAATGTTTTTTGCAGTAGTTTCCTGAGGATTTATATCAACTTTAACTGCATTTTTAATTACAGATTTTGCTAACTCATCAATCTTTTCAGGAATAGTTGCCGAAAATAATAAGGTTTGTTTTTTTCTTGGTGTAAGTTTTTCAATTCTTTTTACATCGTTGATAAAACCCATATCCAGCATTAAATCTGCTTCATCTAAAACGAAAATTTCAATTTCGCTTAAATCGATATAACCTTGTAAATGCAAATCAATTAATCTTCCTGGAGTTGCTACTAAAATATCAATTCCATTTGCTAATTCCTCTTTTTGAGGTTCTAAAGAAACCCCTCCAAAAACAGCAGTAGTTGTTAATTCTGTGTATTTGCTGTAACTTTTAAAATTCCCTAAAATCTGAATTGCCAATTCACGAGTTGGTGTAACTATTAAAGATTTTATCTTTTTAGTTTTATTTTCTTCAACTTCTTTATCCAACAATATTTGAATAATTGGCAAAGCAAAAGCAGCCGTTTTTCCTGTACCAGTTTGTGCAGAAACAATTACATTTTTTTTTGATAAAACTAAAGGAATTGCTTGTTCTTGTACTAAAGTTGGCGTGTGAAAACGCTCTTCAGCAACTGCTTTTAAGATGGATGTATGGAAAGGAAACTCAGTAAACTGCATTGATTATATTTTTTACAAAGGTAGTTTAATTGCAACAATCGTTTTCTATAATTTTTGCTACTTTTTACGGCCAGTAAAAGCGTCCATTGTTTTGTAAATTCCTAATGCAGAACCTGCAAACCAATCAAATAAGTTGATGGACATTGTTGCTTGTCCTATTTTTACAAATCTGTATAAATATCCAGGAATTGTAACCATCTTTTTGTTTTTCTCAATCGATTTAATAATGGTTAAAGAAGCAGCTTCAGGTTCTAGAATTTTTATTTTAGATGATTTTACGCCATCAAACATGCCTGTATGAATGTAATAAGGCATTATTGTAGTTACCTTAATGTTCTTTTTAAGCTGTTTCATTTCAACACGCAAACTGTCAGACCAACCAATTAAAGACCATTTACTTGCTACATAAACTGCCATTTTTGGATTGGAGATTAAACCTCCAGAAGAAGCGATATTACAAATATGACCTGTGTTTTTCTGTAACATATCATCTAAAAAAGCTTTGGTGATATACATTGGAGCATTCGCATTAATTGCCATTGTTTTATCAATTTCATTACTTGAATGTTCATGAAAATATTTACCAACAATAACACCTGCATTATTGATAATTACATCAACAAAACCGATTTCTTGTTTTACTTTCTGTGCAGTTTCTTCTATTTGTGTTGGGTTTGAAACATCCACAGCAAAACCAGAAATATCTCCAAGTTTCTTAAATTCTGCTATTGTATTGTCAATTCCTGTTTGGTTGATGTCCCAAATGATCACTTTTGCTTTTCGTTCTAAACACAAACGAACCATTATTTTACCAATACCAGAAGCACCTCCTGTAATTAAAACTGTTTTGTTTGTTAGTTGCATTTTTGTTGATATTATTAATCGTTATACTTTAGATGAAGTATTCTTTTTTAAATCTCTTACTTCAAATTATTTAAATCAATCTTAAACAATTCAGCAGCATTTTGCCAAAGAATCAATTCTTTTTTATCATCAGGTAAATCTAATTGTTTCATAAATTGTAAATACGATTTCATGTTAGAAATTGGCCAATCTGTACCATAAAGTAAGTATTTTGGATTTCCAGCATAAATAATCATTTCTTCAATTTCCTTTTTCATGTAACGTTCGAACTTGTAAGAAAAATCGCCTAACACCAACCCAGAAATATCTGCATACACGTTTTTGTTTTTGTAAACAACTTCCATACAATCCTTAATCCAAGGATTTCCAACATGACAAATTACAATTTTTAAATCTGGATAATCTACAGCCAAATCATCAATATGTAAGGGATGAGAATATTTTACTTTTCCATTGGGTGCATACGTATCTCCAGAATGAAACATCACTGGAACATCATATTCAATAGCCATTTCATACACAAGTTTAAAGCGAATATCATTTGGATAAAAAGGTTCGTAACCAGGATAAAATTTTAATGCTTTTATATGGCCTTCTTTTAGATATTGACTAATTTCTATGATGTCTTTATAATTATAATGCAAATAACTAATGCCTGCAACCACACCTAAATTTTTATATCCTTTTACAGCTTCCACCACTTGTTTTGTGCTTGGTCTGTGTTCGTTTACTTTGTAAGATGATAAAATAAGGGCATAATCTACATTGTTGTCCTTCATTGTGTTAGATAATAAATCTAAACTTTCGGTAATGGATGTTACTTTATCTTCATGATAATTATTAAGGTGCGTGTGTACGTCTATAATCATAAATATTGATTTTTGTTTTGTATCAAAGTTACGTTTTTAAACGAAAAAACCTCCAAGTTTTCACAAGGAGGTTTAAAATATTTATGAGATGCTGAAATAAATTCAGCATGACAAATTATAGTTTTTACTTAATCAATTCGTAAGAACGTTTAATAAAGCCAGTCAACTCTTTACCATGTAAAAGGTTTTGAGATAATTTTGCCAAATCAAAAGCTTGTGAAATTAAGTGTGTTTGAGAAGCTTTATTTTTTATGCTATTAAATCAATCTTTTTTGTCTCTTTGTTCAATACTATATTGACTGTCAAAAACAGAGGTATCCTCGTTATTTAACGAGTTAGACACTCCTAACATAAAAGCAGTTGTAATTAATAAGATTTTTCTTTTTATCCAATATATGGGTTGTTTCGTTTTTTGCAAACGAATACTTTTTTTCTGTTTATACATGTAAATAATGATAAATGATGAGACATTAGTTTTATCACCTGATGCTTTATCAGCATTTGCAAAGAACAAGAATGTAGTTCTAAGCTATGTATATAGTAGAAAATGAATTACTAGCAGTAATTTTATTAATTAAGAAAATATGTTGATTATGTAGCAAAGCAATATTTTGATACAATTGCTTTTGTAGTTTTAAAGTAAGCTTAATTTGGTTTTGAAAAGCACTTTTTAGATAAATAGGAGGAAAGAAAAGAGCAAGAAAATCGGTGCTAGAGAATACGTTTTTATTAAAAACAACATGTTTTGTGTTTTTAGAACTAAACTTCTTTTTCTGAATTAACTTAGAAGACTGATAATAATTACTAGTACTTTCTTGAGCATAAACAGTAGATTCTGCAATTGAGTGAAGAAATACCAGTAAAAAAATAAAAAGGTGTTTCAATTGCATTATAAATCTGTTTTATACAAAAATAGTGTTTATAAAATAAAGCCTCTTTGTGAAAACAAAGAGGCTTTTATATATCATTGTGAGTTTACTTTGTGAACTCGTAATGAAGTTTTTATTTAATTAATTCGTAAGAACGTTTAATAAAGCTAGTCAACTCTTTACCATGTAAAAGGTTCTGAGATAATTTTGCTAAATCAAAAGCTTGTGAAATTAAGTGTTTCTGAGAAGCTT
>CAXBPL010000029.1:0-32414 GCA_963977615.1 uncultured Polaribacter sp.
TATAACCTGTTTCCTCTAAAACAGCAATGAATAAAAATAGAATGGCAATTTGTGGAATAAAAATTACAACTCCTCCAATTCCAGGAATAATACCTTCCGTTAATAAATCTGTTAAAACGCCTGAAGGTAAATTACTTTTTGCAAAATCTGATAATTGTGCAAAAGCACCATCAATATAATCCATAGGAACTGATGCAATATCAAAAATTGATTGAAAAATTAAGAGTAAAATCAGAAAGAAAAATAAATACCCAAAAATTTTATGTGTAAATACTTTATCTAACCTACCTCTTAAATCAGTCGCTTTTGTTTTATCAATTATATACGTTTTCTTTAAAATTTTATTAATTTCTTGATAACGATAAATGGTTTCTTTATGTTGATATTTTTTTAATTTAGAAGTATCTTCTTTAAAAGCTAATAAATCGTCTTTTTCTTTTTGAGTAACGGTTTCAGGAAAATTATTTTGAGTTACCATTAACCATAATTCGTACAACGAATAATTAGGGCTAATTTCTTTTAATTTATGAAAATAATCTGGATCTACCTTAGAATTTATACCACATAAAGGTGATGCTTTTGCAGCAACATGACAACGAATAATGGCAGCTTTAATATCATTGATCCCTTCGTTTTTTCTTGCGCTTATTAAAACAACTTCTGTATTTAATTCTTTTTTTAAGAGTGATAAATCAATAGAAATTCCTTTTTTATCCATCTGATCAACCATATTGATGGCCAAAACTGTTGGAATTTCTAAATCTTTAATTTGAGAAAATAATAATAAATTACGCTTTAAATTCTCTACATCTGCAACTACCAAAATTACATCTGGTGATGCTTTAATATCTTTATTTAATAAGGTTTTTAGAACAATACTTTCATCAATAGAAGTAGGATTTATACTGTAAGTTCCTGGTAAATCTGTAATAATTGCATTTTGAGTTGCAGACAATTTGCAAGTCCCTAATTTTTTATCAACAGTAATTCCTGGATAATTCCCTACCTTCTGATTTAAACCTGTAAGTTGATTGAATAGTGATGTTTTACCTGTATTCGGATTTCCAATTAAAGCAACTTTTATATCTTTATTAGCCATTTATAAACTTGCTTTTAAAATTTTAATTAATGAAGCTGTCTCTTTTCTGATGGCTAAATGACTCCCATTTACACAAATATATAATGGATCTTTTAAAGGCGCAATTTGTACCAATTGCACTTCTGCTCCTGGCAAGCAGCCCATTTCCAATAATTTTAAAGGAATAAAATCTAACGATTCTTCAGAAATATATCCAATTTCCCCAATGTATAATGTTGCTATTGTGCTCAAAGATTTTAATTTGGAGAGCAAAGATAATCATTTAGAATGATTCTAAACAAGTTATTTTCTGGTATATTCTTCTTTTAACAAAGCCACATCTTTTTTTAACTTTTCCATGTCTTCTTTTTCAGTACCATCATAATAACCACGAATACGTTTTTCTTTATCAACCAAAATAAATTGCTCTGTATGAATAAAATCGTCTTCACCTCCATCACCTTCCTCAACAACAGCAAAATAACTTTTTCTTGCTAGCTCGTAAATGTGCTTTTTATTGCCAGTTGTAACATTCCACTTGGCATCAATAACACCTTTATTATCTGCATATTCTCTTAATACAGAAACACTATCTATGGTTGGTGTTACAGAATGTGATAAAAACATAATATCGTTATCGTTTTTGTAAAAATCCTGCAATTCGCTCATATTATAAGCCATTGCAATACAAATATTTGTGCATCGTGTAAAAAAGAAATCGGCTACATAAATTTTATTTTCGTAGTTTTTATTAGTAACAATTTCTCCATTTTGGTTGATTAATTCAAAATCCTTAATCGTATGATTTTTAGTAACGTGCCTTAAATCAGTATCCACTAATTGAGGATTTACATCATTTGGATTGTAAATTTTTAATCTTTTATCAACCTTTACTAAATGATAAAAAACAGGAATAGAAATTGCCGAAAAAACAAGTAAGAAAATAAGTGTTGTTTTACTTTTATTGAAAAACTTTAAATCCATTAAAAAGATATTTTTGCAAATTTACGGCTTATAAAAATGCTAGAGAAATTGCGGAAACTAAAAAACATCAAAAAGGTATGTTAAAATAAATAGCAACCTTGAATAGTTCTTTTTATACTCTCTTTAAAAACGTACCTTTGTGCGTTTTTAAAATTAAGATTTAACACTGAATGGAAATATTAATAAAAGCATCTCAATTTATTTTAAGCTTATCACTACTAATTGTTTTGCACGAATTAGGGCACTTTATCCCTGCAAAATTGTTTAAAACCAAAGTAGAAAAATTCTATTTATTCTTTGATTATAAGTTTTCAATTTTTAAGAAAAAAATTGGAGAAACCGTTTATGGAATTGGTTGGATTCCTTTAGGTGGCTATGTAAAAATAGCAGGTATGATTGATGAAAGCATGGACAAAGAACAAATGGCTTTACCACCAAAACCATGGGAATTCCGTTCTAAACCAGCTTGGCAACGTTTAATAATAATGTTGGGTGGTGTTTTTGTGAATTTTGTTTTAGGAATTTTCATTTACATCATGTTAATGTGGTCTTATGGAGAAGAATATTTACCAAATGAAAATTTAACAGATGGTATTTGGGTACAAGATTCTTTAGCTGTGGATTTAGGTTTAAAAACTGGTGATAAAATCTTAACTGTAGATGACGAAAAAATTAGAAAATTCAGTCAAATTACGTTAGAATTTATAAACGGAGAAAGGTTTACTTACGAAAGAAATGGCGAAATTTTAGAAAAAAAATTGCCTGTAGATTTTATTTCTAAATTAATAGATAGAAAGAAAAATGATGCTGGCCCAATAGTTTCTGTGAGGTATCCATTTATGATTGGAAACATTCCTAAAGATTCTCATAATGTAAATTCTCAACTTAAAGTAAAAGATTTAATTGTAAAAGTTAATGGCAAAAAAGCTGTTTATTATGATGAAATTGAAGATCTTTTTCTTGAAAATAAAGGAAACAATATTACCATTTCTGTTAAAAGAGATACTGAAATTATAGATATTCCTGTAAAAATATCTGAAGAAGGTAAAATTGGCGTAAACCCTGCAAATTTAAAATTAAGTGAAATTGGTAAATTAGGCTATTATGATTTAGCTAATTACCAATACACTTTTACAGAGGCAATTCCTGCTGGTTGGAACAAATCTTGGAAAACGCTAACTGATTACGTAAAGCAATTGAAAAAAATATTTAACCCAAGCACAGGTGCTTATAAAGGTTTAGGTGGTTTTTATTCAATTGGTAAAATTTTCCCTTCCACTTGGAGCTGGGAAGCTTTTTGGAATATTACTGCATTTTTATCAATCATGCTAGGGTTTATGAACTTATTACCAATTCCTGCTTTAGATGGTGGTCATGTAGTTTTTACACTTTGGGAAATGATTACAGGTAAAAAACCTGGAGATAAATTTTTAGAATATGCACAAGTTGTTGGGTTCATTTTATTAATTACCTTATTACTTTTTGCAAACGGAAACGATTTATATAGAGCTCTATTTAAATAGATAAAAAATAAATAGGCTAAAAAAACCTCGCTAAAAGCGAGGTTTTTTTTGTTAAACTCTTAAAGAACGATTGATAAAAGAAAACCAAGTATATTCTGCGTTGCATTTATCACAACTGTAAGATCTACAACCTGGAATCATTTTAACAACACCTTTTCTTTTTAACCTATGCCTGGAAACAGATTTGCATTTTGGGCAAGCTTTCATTGTATTTAATTTTAGTTTGGTACACGAAAGATACTAAATATCAAACAAATACGTTTTAAAAATCCATTTATTTTAATAAATTATTTATTTTGTTCTAACAATAGCTTGTTCGTTTTTCCAATCAATCCATTTTTGCCCTTTTAACCTTCTCATCAAGTTATCATAAGTTCTCATGATTAAAACATTATACAAAGCTTTTCCTAAATTTTTAGGATTTCTTGCAATTGCCCTTAAACTCATAGAAAAGCCAGGTGTAATATATTTCATATAATGCCAATAGCCTTCAGGCATGTACAAAACTTGCCCATGTTCTAAAGTTGTTTTGTATCCTTTTGCTTTTTTTAATGCTGGCCATTTTTCAAAATCAGGATTCGAAAAATCAATATCTTCTCTTGTTATTAAAGCATGTGGAACTTTATATAAATACTTATTTTGCTGTTGATCGAACAAAATAATTTCCTTTTTACCTTCAAAATGAAAATGGAATATATTTGCCAAATCAATATCATAATGCATAAATGTATAGGAGTCTGTTCCTCCAAAAAACAACATTGGCAAACCTTTCATTAATCGTAAACCAAAATCAGGATATTTAAAATCTTTTTGCAAAACAGGCACTTCTTTTAAAACATTCCAAAGAAAAATTCTAAATTTTGTAGGTTTTTGTTTTAGCAAATCTACATAATCTGCCATTTTCATTTTTGCATGAGGCTCATTAAAGCCGTCTTTAAAATCGACAGGTCTATCATCATACAAAGGCACAGTTTTATCTCCTGCAACCTCTTTTATATAGGCTAAATTCCACTTTGTAAATGCAGGCCAATCTTCTATAAAACGCTCAATAACCACTGGTTTTTGAGGTTTAAAATAGTTTTTTATAAAGTCTTCTTTTGTAATTGTTTGTACTCTATCTATTTGAGATAAATTTAAACTCATGCTGCATAAAATTGAAATGCAAAGTTAAGGAATTGTAAGGAAAATGTATATTAAAAGAAAAACCATCAACTTAAACAAAAGTTGATGGTCTTAAAACAACGTATAGTTTTAGTGCTATAAATTGTAACGTAATCCAAATAAAATATTGCTACCAGGCATTGGTACAAAACCACTTTCTATATATTCAGCATCAAAAATATTGTTTGCAGTAACTGTAAAACTAACCTTTTTTACGTCTAAGATAATTGATGCATCCCAAACATTATAACTTTGTCCTGTTGTTCTTTCTGCATGTTTGTACATAATATTCTGTCTTAAATTTTTGAAAAAAGAACTAGAAAATTGTGTTATAAATTGATGTCTTAATGTATTTAAAGAATAACGAGATAAATCTGTATTTTGATCTAAAATATCATCATTTAAATAAGAGTATCCCAATTTTAGACTCTGATTAAAATCGTTTAATTTAAAAAGATATGTAGCATCTAACTCTAAACCTTTTGTATTTACTTCTGCAATATTTGTTGCTGTAAAAACACCTGTTGCAGTATCTGGTCTTATAAAATCTATTAAATTATCTGAATCTCTATTAAAAACTGCAAACGTTGCAAAAAAGTTTGAACTATTAAATTTGATACCTACTTCTTGTGCAAATGCACTTTCTGGCTCTAAATCTGGATTACCAGAAGTTGCAGGATCTGAATAATACAAATCTGTATATGTTGGTACTCTGTAAGTATAGCCAACATTACCATATGCTTTAAAATTATCAGAAATTTTAATTCCTAAATCTAAACCAGGGAATGCATTAAAATCGAAATCAGAGAAATAAGTTACAGCAACACCTGGAGTTACATCAATATTATCACCAATTTTAAATCTGTGTTCTAAAAAGAAGTTAGCTAAAGTTCTGTTTCTATCACCTAAATTATTACTACTAATAGAAAAACGAGAAACATCTATACCAAAACCTGTTATTCCTAAATCTGAAATATAAGAAACGTTTGTTTCTACGCCAATTTTATTAGTTGTATGTAAATTTCTAAAAAAACTTGGATCATCTCTTTTTAATAAAAACATATCTTGACCTCTTCTCCAATAAATTCTTGGTTTAATTTTAAAGTTACCAGTGTTAAAAGTGGTTGAAATACCAACTAAACTATTCTGAGTTTCTTCATACTCATTCCAAGCAGGATTTGTAGTATAAAAATTTTCTGCTCCAAATTTCTTATCAAAAAATGTGGCAATTAATTCTATAGGTTGGCTGTTTTTATTAAAAACTCCTTTTAAGAAATAATTATAATTATTATAATCTGAATTATTTCTGTAACCATCAGAAGTTAAAGCACCTACATGTGCAATAAAAGATGAATTATTGAATTCTTTACCCACAGTTACAGAACCATTTAATTGCCCAAAAGAACCTGCTTCAACATTTGCTGAAACTGTATTTTCTAAATTCTTTTTGGTAACAATATTTATGGCACCTGTAAAGGCATTTTGTCCAAAAACTCTTGCTGCTGGCCCTTTTATAATTTCAATTCTTTCGATAACTTCAATTGGTAAAGCAGCATTTAATGTGTGATGTCCAGTTTGTGCATCATCCATTTTAATACCATCAATTAAAAGTAAGGTTTGGTCAAAACCACCTCCTCTAATATACAAATCTGCTTGACTACCTGCTGTACCTCTTCTTCTAATATCTACACCAGCCACTAATTGTAAAAGATCTGCAACATTGGTAGCTGCACTATTTGCAATGTCTTTACTTGTTACAATATTTATAGTTCTAGAATCTTCTTTAAAAGGTAAATCTATTCTAGTTGATGTAATGATAACCTCTTTCAAAGTATCTTTCTGCACAGTATTAGATTGCGCATTTAATAAAGTTGAGCTTAGTAAAACAGCTAATAATAATGTAAATTTAATTTTCATAAATAGTGATTTAAATAGACTGCAAAAGTCGTAACTTTATAAGCGCATAAAATAGTCCGGTTTTTAAATGACAGATAGTCCAGTTTTAACAATCATTCAGAAAAATATCACTATTGACACTTCAAAAACGCAAGCAATTTATATTCAGGCTGCACAAGGATTTGTAAGTCTGTTTCAAAGAAAAATCATCTTAGAAAAAACAAAATTACCTGGCACAAGAGCCATTGCAAAAATATTATCTATTCATAGAAATACAGCTGTTGCTATTTATGATGAATTAGCATCACAAGGTTGGGTAGAAATAAAACCAAATAAAGGGACTTTTGTTGCTGTTAGAAAATTAAATTCTACCAAAAAAAAGAAAGTAATTAAACAAAATAAACCTTATAGTTATGCAAGCACAACAGGTTTTACATTTCAAAAATCTTTTCATTTAGCATCTACTGTACAATTAACTGATGCCAATTATTCAGTAAATGATGGCAAACCAGATTTACGATTACACCCTGTAAATCAATTTACAAGATGGTATAGTGCAGCCATGAAACGTAAAACTTTAATCAAAAAATGGAACAGACCACAAGAAGCATCACTTTCTATGTTTCAAACGCAATTGTGTAACTATTTAAATGCCACAAGAGGTTTACATGTTAGCCCAAAAAACTTAATTAGCACCAGAAGTACAGAAATGAGTTTATACATTGTTTCTCAACTTTTAATACAAAAAAATGATGTTGTTTTAGTGGGTAGTTTAAGTAATTATGCTTCTAATATGATTTTTCAGCAAGTGGGTGCTCAACTTATTACAATTCCTGTTGATGATGAAGGTTTGGATGTAGATTTTATTAGAAAAAATTTCATCAAAAATAGTATTAGATGTGTGTATGTTTGCGCTCATAGAGATTACCCAACCACTATAACTTTAAGCCAAAAACGAAGAGCAACTTTATTAAAATTAGCCAAGGAATTTGGATTTGCAATTATTGAAGATGATTTTGACTACGATTTTCAATTTGAAGGTTCTCCAGTTTTACCTATGGCAAATTCAGATGAAAATGGAATGGTAATTTACTTAGGGAAATTAGGACAATCTTTATTTCCGAGTTTCCAAATAGGGTTTGTAATTGCACCAGAAAATTTAATTCAAGAAGCAAAAAATTATTTATATTTATTAGATGAACAAGGAGATTTAATTCAGCAACAAATGTTATCTGAATTGATAAACGAAGGTGAAATTTATAGATTGATGAAAAAAAACATCGTAATTTATAAAGAAAGAAGAGATTATCTGCATCAACTTTTAAGAACAAATTTTGATAAAATTGCAACTTGGAAAATACCTGGAGGAGGCTTGGCTATTTGGCTAACTTTTGAACCCAAAATTCCTTTAGTAAAACTTGCAAAAGAAGCAGAAAAAAATAATCTATTTTTACCTAAAACTATACTTTATCAAAACAAAAATACGTGTGCAATTCGTTTTGGATTTGGACATTTAAATATTGATGAATTAAAAATTGTAATTCAAAAACTTAAGCTTACTTATAATAATGTAGTTGTAAATAAATTACAAAAATAACTCTTATTTCATTGAAAGTCCAAAAACACAATATTTCCTTTATTTCTCTAATCCTTTTTTCAAAACTTCTTGAATTCCTATTAAATTATCACTGAATTGCATCATTTGCGCCAATACTTGTGTCATTTCATTGGCATTCCCAAAGCCTTTTAATTTGTTATTTTTCACAAAGGTTATTTTGATTGATTCCCAGCGTTGTTTTTCATCAGCAGCTAATAAACCACCCAATTCTTTATATTTTAATAAGTTAGATTCTGCTGCACTTGTTAAGGTTTGCGATTCGTTTTCATAATGAGATAATAATAAAACTTCCAACTCCTTATGATTCATAATTGGCACAACTTTAGCCACCAATTTATTCATATCTCTATAAGATCCTTGCAATTTAAAATTAGGCTCTGTCCTGTTTTGGTCATCCATTGCTGCAGATTTTATATAGGCAGCATTTACTTCCATCACTCGATCTCTAATAATAATTACTTTTTCTAAAACCGATATATAATCATTCAATTCCTGTTTTGTGTAATTTCCTTTTAGTTCGATTCCTTCTCTACTTCCTGTTTCAACAATTTTTATCAATTGATAAATATCATCAAAATGTGTGTTCGAAATTTGAGCCAAAATAGGATTTGAAGTCATCGAATTTTCAATCAAACTCATTTTAAATAAAGATGCAGTGTCTCCAATAATATCTCCCAAATTGTAAATATCTGCTCTGTTAGCTAACATATCTGGAATCTGAAATTTATCACCACTTTCTGTATATGGATTTCCAGCCATAATTACACAGAACTTTTTATCTCTAAAATCGTAGGTTTTTGGTTGCCCATTATAAACTCCTTCAATTTTACGAGTTCCATCTGCTAAAGAAATAAATTTCTGTAAAAATTCTGGATTACAATGCTGAATATCATCTAAATACAACATCACATTATTCCCCATTTCAAAAGCTAAATTCAGTTTTTTTAATTCTTCACGAGCTGCAATATTTGTGGCAGACATTGGATCTACAGATGTAATTTCGTGACCAATTGCTGGTCCATTTATTTTCATAAAAACAAAACCTAATCTGTTTGCCAAATATTCCATCAAAGTTGTTTTTCCATAACCTGGAGGCGAAACCAACAACAACATACCCATTCTATCCGTTCGTTTATTGCTCCCAACACTTCCTAATTGTTTCGACAAATTATCACCAAACAATGGTAAATACACTTGATCAATTAACTGATTTCTTACAAATGATGTTAAAACTCTTGGTAAAAACTCCTCTAACTTTAAAGACTCTTTTAATTCTTCTGTAACATCGTGTTTTTCTTTTTTATATTGATGAAATCCAGGAATTTCGACTGTAGAAAAATGAGTTAATGTCGCAACAAATTGATGATAATCAAAAATAAATTCTTGGTTTTTGATTGATAAATGACTTCCTGATAAATCCGTAATTATTTCTTCTGCTTCAACATTTACGATGTTTTGCGCAGATTTATCTTCATACAAAAACAAGCAAACAACTTCATAAATATAATCGGTATATTTTTCGTGTACTAATTTCACAAAGGATGAAACCCATTCTGTAGCAATATCAATTTTATACGATTCGTCTTTGAGCAACTGAATTTCAGTTCTTAAATTATTTACAGTCTTTTTATCACTTAAAACCTTTGTAAATTCTTCAAATAATGTAATTGATTTCTGACTTACAGAAAAAGAAGTTTCATTACTTAATTCATCAAATAAATAGTTTGCAATTTCAAACTGACTCGCTTCTTGATATTCGGTAATATTTACTAATACTTCTGTAAATGTTTTGTGAATCGATTTTCCTAAATCAAAAATCAATTGCAAATGACTGTTGCTTTTTGGAAAAACGCTTAAAACTGCTGCAGATGCTTTTATTTTATCACTATAATACGTTCTTTTTTCTTCGGATAAACATTGCCAAAATAGCTGTGCAAAAGCCCTAATTTTAGGAGCATATTTCAACAAACCTAAAGAAGTTTCTTTCACAATAAAAGTCTTCAAAATTTTATACGCATCTAAATCGTGAACTCCTTTTGTATAGCCTTCTGTATAACTTTTAGAAGCGACAATTTTAACCAAATCCAACAATTTCTCATCAGTTAAATTATACAGATCTTCAATTGAATTTTCTTGTGTAATTCTGAACGCCAAATAAGAAGCACGATACACGTTTTCATTCTCGGAAACAAAAGATTGATTCCAATATTTCTCTGATTTTAATAAAACTTCGTTTTCAATTTCTTGGTAAAAATCGGTTCCTGTTAAATGATAAGAAAGCGATTTGTCTTTATAAACAATCGTTAAATCTAAAACTTGTTTATTTACTCCAAATTTATGTTTCCCAAATTTGATGACATTTTCACCATCTTCGTATAAATCTTGTTTATCTTTTAATTTTCTTGTAGCATCTTCTTTGGCAGTTTTTAAGCCAGTTTCAATCATTTCTGCTTTTCCACCATCTTGTAAGTCGTACAATTGTGTAATGATATCTCGCAGTTTATTAATCATTAAATCGGATGCGAAATAACCATTAATCTCATTTTGAAACTTAAAACTTTCCGCCTTTTTTACAACGCCGTTTAAAATTCTTTTAGCAGCTGTGTCTAAAGAAATTGCTTTTTTATTTCTGGCTTCGATTATACTACTTTTTCTAGCCTGAAAAGCATTGTAAACCTCTTCTCTTTTCTCTAAAATATCAGCAATAAAATTATCATAATCTGCAAATCTGCCCTCTAAATCTTCTAATTGAATCGCTACTTTATTTAGCAATTCGTCGGTTTTTTCTGGAGTGGTTGCAATGTCTAAATAATTGACAATACTTTGATCTATCAACTTAATTTTAGAAGAAAAATCTGCACTTGCTTCTTCTGAACTTAACGACTTTATTTTATTCTTAATCCCTGCTTTTAATTGATTAATTGTTGAGAAAATCAACGAAATAGAATCAATAATTTTTGTAGAATGTGATGTATCTTCAATTTCTAAATTAGACACAATTTCTATCAGCAACTCCAAATCAGCCACAATTTGATTGACCTCTTTTTCTAATGCTTTTGCATCAATTACTTTGCTAATTTTTTCTAATGCTGTTTCTTTTTCAGCAACTCTTTTATTATAAGGCAATAATGCTTTTTCATCCAACAAAAAAGAAACACATCTTTGAGAAATTGTATCAGTTTGTTCCCCAATTTCAGTTTCTAATTCTACTAAATAATCAACATTTACATAACGTACTTCTTTGTAGCCAATAATTTCGCCACGTAAAGTTCTTAATTGCGATAATGCTTGCACAAAATCATCAATAGATTTAAAGGATGTACTTTTTATTTTACTAAAAAAAGTGTTTGTTTTTCCTGCAATTTCTTCAGTAATTTTAGTAGCATTTTTACGAAGCTGCACAACCTTATCAAACTCATCAATTGCTGAATTTGCTGCCGAATTTATTTCTGCTAACGGAATTGATAATTCAAAGGTTTTTGGCTCATTAATCCAATAATAACTATCGGAAATATCCAAAGATATTTTGGCAATATCTTCATACAAACCATCGTAATTATCTTCTTTATTTAAAAGCGTAATTAACACCTGGCATTCAGCCATCGCTTTTACGATGTCTTTGTTCCCAACTTTGTATAAAAAAGAATCTTTAAATTCTGATGGAATTTCTGCTCCTTGTGAAAATGGCGTTTGCCAAATCTGAATTACATGATGTCTTGTTTGGTCTTCATTGTCTTTAAAATAACACAATTCGCCATTTTTCAAAAATGTAAATCCGTTACAAATAATAGGCGTTTTTACTTCTTGCTCAATTACATTGTAAGACATTAACACATACAATCCTGTTGATTCTTGATAAAAAACATAGAAAAAATCTTCACCATTTTGCGATGCAATTTTATCTTGAAATTTTAAATCCTCTAATTGATTGTCAAAAATCTTAAAGGCTCCAGATTGTAAATAATATCCGTTAGAAAAAATAATTCCTTGATCATTTGGCAATAAAACAGCAGCGTCTTTAATCGTATTTATACGTTTAACTTCCTGTATTTTATGATTGTAAACAAAATAACGAGCCGCTTCTTGAAATGGTTTTATTTCTAAAACAATTAAGTTTCCTAAATCTGCAAACCTGTAATTTCCATCGTCTAAAGTTTGGTCTGCGTGAATTACATTTTCATTGTAAATTCCTTTGCCATCTTCTGTATTATTCTCAATTTTGATTGTTAAATCGCCACCAACAGTCTCAACAAAAACTTTATCTAAAATATTTATATGAGGATGTTTTCCATAAGAATGTGCATCTCTTGTAACCTCTTGCCATTGATATTCATGTTGATTTGGGAACTTAAATTCGTGTTCGCTTCTGTTATCAACATACGTTAAATTACTATCAGCAATCAACCATTTAAAGGTTTTAATATCGCTAACACTTTCACTTAATTGAAACACCATGTGCAAATAGTTGCCAACAATCGCAAATTTGCTGAATATGGTATTTCTGTAATATTTGTAAAGGTTTGTAAAATCTAAAATGAAGGTTTCATTCTGAAAAATCGATAATCCTTTGTTTACAAATTGTTTTCCATCATAAGAATAAATGCTAAAAACATCGTCTAATTTTATTTCAGTTCTTAAGCCAAAATGGACGTTATAACCAAACAAAGTTACATCTCCAATAGTCACTAAATCTCTTGCAATACAGCTGTTTTCTGTATTAATTCTGTTGTTTGCAATCAGTTTAGTTTCTACGCTACCAAAAACTTTTGCACGTTCTTGATTTAGTTGCCCAAGTCTGTTTTGAAGTGCTTCTTTTTGCTTTTGAAGACGACTTTGAATAATTTCATACGTACCTTCCTCTAAAATATTATGTTGATTTTTCTCTTCTTTTTGCATTTGGGAATTTAAAAGATTGTTCTTTTTCCATTCTGTAAGGTTTCAAAAACCTTGTAGGTATTTTAAAGGTGTCGAATTCAACACCTTCAGAATTGAAGTTTAAATACCTACAAGGTCAAAAAAAAGACCTTGCAGGATATTTGGTAGGATTTAGATTATCCAAGTTTCTTATCACTCAAACCCAAACCTTTTGCTAAATTCATCAAGTTAGAAAACAAGTTGCTTTCATCATTATCGTTCGTTTTTGATTTTAAATCCATCAAAATACTTGCTACAGAAAGGTTTTTTAAATCTTCTGATGATACATTGTATTTCGTTGCAAAATCTCTCACTTTTTCTAACAAGTTTCCTTTTACATCATTACTACCTAAAATTGCATCTTTTACATCTTGAATGTTTTCAGAATGTTTTGTCAATCTATCAAAACCTTTTGCCTTGGTAATTTGTCCAATAATTTGGTCAAAAAACATTGTTTCTCCACCAACAATATCAATTTTCGCAGCTTTTAAAGCTTCTCCAATTACACTTGCTTGCGCATCTGCAATTTCTTTCTGAATATTAATTTCAGCCAAATCAACTTGCAATTCTTTGTTTAAACGCAATTTGAATTCTTCGTGTTCTTTTCCAACACCATCTAACTTTTTCATGGCGTTTGCTTTCTCTTCAATTCCTGCTGCATCTGCTAACGCCTTCTCTTTAATTACTGCTGCTTCAGCCATTCCTTGTTTCTGAATTGCTGCTGCTTTAGATTCAATTCCAATTGCTTCTGCTTTCGCTTTTTTCTCAATAATAATTGCTTCAACCAAACCTTCACGTTCGTGAGCATCTGCTTTTGCATGCATTACTTGTGCTTCAGACATTCCAATAACAGCCTCTTCTTTTGCTGTTGCTTCTGCTAAAATTTTACGTGCTTCTGCCTCTTTTTCACTCGCTTGTTTCTTCGCTAAAGCTTCAATATTAATTTCTTCTGCTTGCTGAATTGCTGCTTGTTTCTGTGCTTCTGCAGCTTTCGTAGTTTTAATTAATGCTTCTTCTGCATTTCCTTCTGCAATCGTAATTTTTACTTGTTTATCTCTATCTGCAGTTTTAAAAGCCTGAATATCTTTCATATTCTCCTGCTCTTGCACCACTCCTTTTTCTAAAACAACTCTGTCTCTAATTACATCTTGAATGTTCTTTTTCTCAACTTCTAAAACCTTCTCTTTTTCAATTTGCGCTAATGTTACAATTCGCTCTCTTTCAGTAGCCTCTAACATTCTATCTTTCTCAACTCTTTCTGTTTCTACCACCTCTGTTCTTTGCTTATTTTTAGCAGCAACAATTACTTGACGTTGCATATTTTCTTCAGCAACTTGTAATTTTTCTTCAGTTGATATTCTTGCAGTTTCAGATTTTAAACGCTCTTCTTCTGCAACTTTTAAAACATTTGCTTCTTCACGAGATTTTATGTTTGATATTTCTCTTTTTTGCTGTTCTTCTTTCTCCGCTAATTGCTTATCTAATTCTAAAATTGCTTCACGCGCTTCAACATCTTGTTTTCTGATGGTTTTTTGTTCATCACGCATAATTAAATTCGACTTCACATTTTGAACCGCAGTTAATTCCGTAATTTTTTTAATTCCCTCAGAATCTAAAATATTATCTGGTTTTAAGAACGAAACTGGTGTTTGTTCTAAATAATCAATAGCACAATCCTCTAAAGTATAGCCATTTAAATCAGTTCCAATAATATCTACAATTTCGTCTCTAAACTCTCTTCTAGACTCATATAACTCAATAAATTGAAATTTCTTTCCAACCGTTTTTAAAGCTTCAGAAAATTTTGCTTCAAACAAATCTTCTAACGTTTTTATGTCTGATGCTCTTGCACAACCAATAGTTTGTGCAACTTTTTTAATATATTCTACTTCATTATTTACACGAACAAAAAAGGCTACTTTAATATCTGCACGCATATTATCTTTACAAATAAGACCTTCGTTTCCTAAACGTTCAATTTGAATTTTCTTTACAGAAATATCCATAATTTCTACTTTATGAAAAACAGGAATTACATACATTCCTTTATCTGTAGCAACTTTTGTGCCTCCCATTCCAGTTTTTACCAAAGCTTGACCTTGAGGGATTTTCTTGTAAAACATTGCTATAATTGCAATAATAAGAACAATTAGAAATATTGCAACTCCAATAATAATTCCAATAAGTGGTGATAAACTTTCTGTCATAGTTTTTAAAAATTTAGTTAATTAGTTAGTTTTATATGATTGTGCGTAATAATAATTTTTGTCTGTACTTTGTTTGATGATTAAAATTGGATCTCTAAAATTAATTTGCTCACCATTTAACGATTTTACATAAATTGATAAAGGTGTTTTTTCCACAATAATTTCTGCAGAACCCATTTTATTTTCTTTGATGGTTGATAAACAAACTCCTCTTCTACCAATAATATCGATGGGTAAATCGCCATCTTTACTAAAATTTTTAAAGAAACTTTTAAAAGGCATTGTAAATATTTTATTGATAAATAATGAGGGTATAAATGCCAACAACATTATTAAAATACCAAAAGAATTATCATAACTATTGGTAATCGTGGTTGTTACAGTTGTAATTGCCCACCAAATAAAAATCCAACAGGTAAAAGCAAACATAAAAGGCAAGCCAACAAAGTTGAAATACACTAAAAATACTTGCCACCATTTTAACGGTTTTCTTCTTTTGCCAACAATGTGTTCTTTTTCAATTTGAGTATTCGAAATATCTTCAAAATCTAAATTTCCACCTTCAATACTTGTATCAAAATCTGCATCAATGTCCACATCTATATCCACATCAAAATCGATGTCGAAATCTGCTCCAGAAATCACAGTAACAATCCAATACAAGATCAGTATCAGCATTAAAATGGTTAATGTGATGTTTACTTGAGAAAATAATATGTCAGTTAGTGTGTTCAATATTATGATTTTTAATCGTTAGTAAAACCTAGTTTTTCTTTTAATTTTAATAATTCGTTATTTGCTTTATCTTGTGTAAAATCGATAGCTTTATCAATTTCAGAATCTAAAGAAAAGTTAGAATTCGGACTTTCTCCATAAGCTTCAGCCAAAGCTTCTTCTTGCATTACTTTATCTTTCATTCTTTCTAGCATCGAAACCGTACTAAAAGCATCAATATCTGCCATTTGTTTGTTCAATTTTTGAGTTGCATTCGAAACCTTAACACGTGCTTTTAAAGTTTTCAATTCATTTTGCCATTTGTTGATGCTTTTTTTTATTTCAGCAACATTGGTCTCTAATTGATTCACAGAAGTTTCAAATTGATTCGCTTCTTCTTTAGCACTATTTGCTAATTTACTCGATTTTTCCTTTTCTACTAAAGCTTCTTTTGCTAACTTTTCTGCAGCTTCCATTTCCAACTCTCCTTTTTTAGCTTTTGTTAATAATAACATCGCTTTTTCTTGGTAATTTTCTATTTTAGCTACAAATTCTTCGTGTTCATTTTTTGCTCTAATTGATAACGCTTTTACTTGCGCCAAAGATTCTAAAGCATCTTCTAATTCTACTTTTAAATCTCTAATTCCTTGCTCTGTAAGCCTAATTGGATCTTCCATATTATCCAAAGCAGCATTCGCTTCAGCCTGACCCATTTTGAATAATCGTTTAAAAAAATTCATAATTTTTAATATTTTGAAAAATTTATAATTTGATCTGAATATTCGCTCAACAATAAGCTTAACGAATTTAATGAAGCTTCTAATTCATTCAAATCCAGATTTTGTATTTGTAAAGTATCTCTAAAAATTACCTTTTGCCCAGTTTCATCTAACACAAATGCTCCATGAATAATATCCCTGTTTTTTATCAGTAATTTTTTAAAAACTTCTTCGTTTTTATTTTTGATGTTAAAAATATGTTGCTCCATAATTAACATTGGTGGCGCAATTCCTAAAATCAAATTTTTAATTCCTTCACTTTCTTTGCTAATCATTAAAATACCATCTTCTTCGTTTTCATAAGTGATATTAAAATCGAGTTGCAATAAGTAATTTTTTATTTTTGTGTTGTAATTTTTCATAGTAGAATGCACTGTCGTTTTGAGGATTAATTTTATTTAAACACACAACATTCAATATTACAAAAAGTTACATAAAGTCGCTACAAGTTTTGACACAAAAAAGGCGATGCTTGTTATTAGTAAAATCATAGTTTATAGTTTTAGTTGGTTAAAAATTGCTAATTATATTAGTTTTTATTCTTATATTGATAAAAATCAAGAAATAAAACTATTAAAATTAGCATAATCAAAAACAATTAGCTAATATTGTTAGCGTAAATATACAATTAAATTTCAATATTGCAAATAAAATTAGCAGAATATGTCATTTTTCGGAAAAAATATTAAAAAAATAAGAACCGTAAAAGGATTAAGCCAAGCTGCTTTTGCAGAACTTTTTGGCTTAAAACGTGCTACTTTGGGCGCTTACGAAGAACACAGAAGTGAACCCAAAATAGAAACCATTATTAAAATTGCTAACCATTTTAGCATAAAAATTGATACTTTACTAACAAATGATATTACTGTTAATGAATTATTGCAGTTTAAAGAGAATTTAACCATTTCTTCAGAGGATGTAAAAAAAGAGCTTTTTGCAAAAGTACCTTGCATCACAGAAAACAACAGTTCAGATTATTTAGCTCATTTTAAAAATGACATATTTATTGATGAATTACCCAATCTTACAATTCCAATAAATACAACCAAAATTTTTAGAGCTTTTACAGTTTCTAATTTAGAGATGACCAATCAAGACAAAGGTTTTTACCCAAAAGACATTGTAATTGGTGAGCAAACTCCAACAAATATTATCAAAAAACTTACAAATGGAACTTTGGTTTTTGTTATTGTTGATCACAAAATTTTATTCAGAAGACTATACACCACAAATAATAACGTGATTTTTAGAGCCGATCATAAAAATATTGAAGATGAAATCTATAAAATTTCTGATGTAAAAGAATTATGGAGAATTCGTTATGTTTTTTGTAAAAGAATTCCAGAATTCTCAACTTCTTTTGAAGATAAGTTAATGACGATGGAAAAAGTGATTTTAGAAATGAAATCGAAATTTGAGTAAATAATTAACTACAATTATTCATTAGAAGATTAGCTATTTTTACCACTACTGAAATTAAATCAACATTAAAACAGACCTAAATTATGAACGATAATTTTGAAATTTTAGCCGTTTTTAACTATTCTACAGAAGCACATGTTACAAAATCGAGATTAGATTCAGATGGTTTTAAAACGATGTTAATGGACGAAACAACGATTGATACAGATCCTTTGGTGAGCAACGCAATTGGAGGTGTAAAATTATTGGTTCATAAAAAGGATTTTGAAAAAGCTGCTCTTGTGTGGAATGAGATTAGAACGTATCAAAAAGATGCTGATGGAAATGAGATTTCTTGTCCAAATTGTAAATCCACTAGAGTTTTAGTGGCAGAAGCACAAAGAAAAAATATATTTTATATGTTATTTCCTTTTTTCGAAAAAACGAGACATATTTGCAACAATTGTAAAACAATTTTTTAATACAAAAAACATATTTTATTACAGGAATTTCTACAGAAGTTGGCAAAAAAGTTGTTGCTGCAATTGTTCCTGAAGCTTTAGAAGCCGATTATTGGAAACCAATTCAAGCTGGCGAATTAGAAAATTCTGATACACATAAAGTAGAACGTTTTATCAGTAATAAAAAACAGTTTTTTATAAAAAAAAGGTATTGAAGTCGCTATTATTTTTTCTGGTGATGAACATAAAACTACAGAAAGTATCATTCAAAAAATGACTAATGTTAAGATTTTAGGGAGAATTGAAAAAGAACCTTATTTTGATAAAAATGTGATTAAAGAATATGCTGATAAATTTAAAGAATTATTGTAATTTGCAGGTATGATGACAATTTCTGAAAACCTTACTTTTTTTACCCCAGATGCTACTTCTAAAAATTTAGCAACTTTGATAGATTGTGGCATTTCTGCTGGTTTTCCATCAGTAACAGAAGATATTGAAGGAGAAAAAATTTCTTTAGATGATGCACTCATCAAAAATAAAGACACTACTTTTTACGCAAAAGTTAAAGGACAATCGATGATTAATGCTGGTTTAAATCACGATGATTTACTAGTAATTGACAGAAGTTTAGAGGCTACAGATAAAAAGATTGCAGTTTGTTATATTGATGGCGAATTTACTGTAAAAAGACTTCGTGTTCAAAATAACGAAATTTGGTTACAGCCAGAAAATCCTAATTATCCTATTATCAATATTACAGAAGACAACGATTTTATGATTTGGGGAATTGTAACAAATGTGATTAAAAAAGTATAAAAATCAATCAAACTTAATATTTTAATAAAAAAAACTGAAACAATTTCAGCTCAAAAACTATGGAAAACACTTTTGAAAACAAAACCTTATTAATTGAATCTACAGACGAAGTTCGTGTAGCATTTTATAAAAAAACATACGCTCACGTTGCTGGTGGCGTTTTATTATTTGTACTTTTTGAATATTTATTATTGCAAAGTGACACGATCGTAGAATTTATGTTATCGATGACAGATGGTTGGAGATGGCTTGTAATGTTGGGTGGTTTTATGTTGATTACGAGTTATGCAGAAAGCACGGTTTTAAAAACTGCCGATAAAAATATACAATATATGGCGTATGCTTTATATGTTTTTGCGCAGGCATTAATATTCGTTCCACTTTTGGCAATTGCAATTTATTATACTGAAAGTGTAGATTTAATTCAACAAGCAGCAATTGTAACTTTAGCTTTATTTGTAGGAATTTCAAGCGTTGTTTTTATCACAAAAAAAGATTTTTCTTTTATAAAAACTGGGCTAACAATTGGTTTTTTTATTGCAATGGGTTTAATTGTAGCTGGTACTCTGTTTGGCTTTAATTTAGGCCTATGGTTTTCTGTTGGAATGTGTTTATTGGCTGGAGGTTCTATTTTATACCAAACCTCTAACTTGGTAAACAAATACGGAACAGAAGATTATATTCCTGCTTCTTTGGGGTTATTTGCTTCTTTAATGTTACTATTTTGGTATGTTTTGCAAATCTTTATGTCTAGAGATTAACAAGAGATTAAATTGTAAATACAAAAATATTTAGGAAATCAGGAGTTCATCACTTCTGATTTTTTTTTGTTCATCAAATAAATTCTTAATATTTTATTTGATTTTCACTTTTTCTACTCTTCTATTTAAATCTAAATTATAGATGCTATCTTCTGCATAAAATTCATAAAGCAAATAAGAATACAATCTAAATAAAACAAAAAATAGCGAAACTACTTTTATAACTCTTGCTTCAATTCCCTCAAGAAAAAAGAAACCTACAACTCCTAAAATAAGGGCGAATAACGTAAATATGGTGTTTAATGTTTTCATGATAATAATTTTTATACAAAGATAGCTTCTACACTAACTTTTAATTTTACATCATTTTTGAAAATTGTTATAGAATTACTGAAATCAAAGTTTGTTTTTTGTCTTAAACATCAAATATTACTCTTTTTAAATATTTTATTATTGTTTATCAATAATTTTTATATATTTACATTTTAAATACTAAAAATAATTTTTGATGAAAACAGCAAATATTTTAAAAGTGATGCACATTCTTTCTTGGATTGTCTTTATAGGATTGTGTATAAAAACAGGCGCTATTTTAATATCTTATTTTGTAAGTATTGGAAATCCTGAAGCAGCAAAAGACTTATATGCTGGCTTAAATTTATCTGAATATTACAATCTTAGTTTTACACAATACACTTTTATTGTAAGCTACAAAATTGCTTTGTTTGCTACAGAAGCATACATTGCTTTATTAGTTACTAAATTATTAAAAGCATTAAATCTAGAAAAGCCATTTAATATTGAAGTTCAAAAATTGATGCAAAATATTAGTTACAGTATTTTCAATTTATGGATTCTTGCAATGCTACACAACACTCATATTCAATACACAGGAAAAAAGTATGGTTTTTCTATGGATTTATTCTCTAGCGATTTTCTCTTTTTAGCAGGTGTCATTTTCATTTTTGCACAGATTGTAAAAAGAGGAATTGAAATTCAATCAGAAAACGATTTAACAATATAATTATGAAAACTAATAAATTTTTTAAAATCTTAATTGATGGATTATTCGCATCACAGCTTATTTTTATTCTCGGTATCTTTTTCAATATACCAAATGGCGTATTAAAAATTAATATGCATAATTCCCCTGTTGAAACATGGGAATTAATTTATTGGTTAATATTCTTTTTTAGTATTATATCTTATATCTTCTTTATAATTGCTTTATTTCAACTTAGAAAAATAGCAAAGCATTTACTAGAAAAGAATTATTTTACAGCTTTAATTATCAATAATTTGAAAAAAAGTGGAAAAGCATTCGTCTATTCTGGCATTTTTTCTTTTTCTATTGTTGTAATAAGTTTCTTTAGAAGATTAATTGATAAAACCTTTCAACTAACTTTTGATAGCGATTTAATCATTTGTTTATTTATCACTACTATCGGTTTATTTCTAATAATTCAAAGTAAAGCAATGCTCTCTGCAAAAGAATTAAAACAAGAAAATGATTTAACTATATAAAATATGAGAGAAATAAAAGAACTAATAAAATCGATAAAATTTCTATCTACAATATTTTTTGTTGGTATAATCTTACTATATCCTATTAAAGCGCTCTTTGCTTTTATGGAACATGATTTGTCTTACCTTGGTATTTCAAATAGCGATATGTACAAATCTTATTGGATTTGGATTGTTTTTATTATCAAATTTACGTCTATTCTTGTTTTCATTATTGGCACTTCATATTTAATTAAAACTTTGAGAATAAAGAAGATTAATGAAATTTTTACTAATGAAAAAATTAAACTATTCCATAAAGCTGGCAAATTTTTTCACTATTCTGCTTTTATTGGTAGTTTTAAAATTTGGGTTGACGTTATTAATGGAACATTTGCTGGTCTAAAATTAAATAACGACTTCTTGTTTATGATATATTTTCTATTGATTATTGGATTTTTCTTAATTATATTTAGTAAAGTATTACAAGTAGCTGCAAAATTAAAACAAGAAAACGACCTAACAATATAATATGTCAATCATTGTAAATCTTGATGTAATGCTTGCCAAACGCAAAATGCGAAGCAAAGAATTAGCAGAAATTATTGGCATTACCACTGCAAACTTATCCATCTTAAAATCTGGAAAAGCAAAAGCAGTTCGTTTTTCTACTTTAGAAGCAATTTGTGAAGCTCTAGACTGCCAACCTTCAGATATTTTGGAATATCAAAAAGACTAAAAACAAAAAACTCCGAATTAAAATTCGGAGTTTTTATAATTTAAATACTTGTATAAAAAATATTCACTTTCCAACAGTGAAAATCCCTTCCCTTTGGGAAGGTTAGGATGGGCTTTTCTCTTTAATTCTGTGGCTCATCTAAATTCATATACATAAAGTCTACATCTGTAGCTTCTTTACCTAACAAATACTTACTAAAATGATCTGCTCTTAACCAGAAAGAATATTCAGTCATGCTTCCAAAACCATGTCTTTGTCCTGGCATTGTCATAAACTTAAAACGTTTGTGCGCTTTAATTAATTCGTTTGCCATTCTTATAGTTCCTGCAGGATGCACGTTATTATCCATATCTCCATGAATCAACATTAAATGTCCTTTTAAGTTTTTTGCTAAAGATTGGTTGTCATCAATTTTATATTTATGAGAAATTTTTCCTTTTTCATCAATTTCCTCTTTTACTCCATGATGTGTTTCACTCCACCAAGAATTGTACACATTATTATCGTGATTTCCTGCAGATGACACTGCTGCTTTAAAGAAATCTGGATACACCAACATTGCTGCTGTAGACATAAATCCTCCTCCAGAATGACCGTAAATTCCTACTTTTTCAATATCGATAAATTTATGTTTGTTTGCCAATTGTTGTGCAACATACTTTTTATCAGCCAAACCATAATCACGTAAATTCCCATATCCATAATTATGATACCATTTAGATCTATCAGGATGTCCTCCTCTATTACCTAAAGTAATTACCACAAACCCAACTTGCGCCATTCTATCTACTCTATCCATTCTGTAAGAAAAAGATTTGTTTACAGCTTCTGTTTGTGGTCCTGGATACACATATTCTAAAAGCGGATATACTTTTGTAGAATCCATATCAAAAGGTGTGTACATTACTCCATATAAATCTGTAATTCCATCATCTGCTTTTACTTTAAAAGTTTCTGGAAATTTATACCCAGAAGCAAATAATTGCGATAAATCTGCAGTTTCTAAATCCATAACTTTTCGTCCATTTACGTCTCTAACTTCCGATTTTGGAACGGTATTTACACGTGAATAATTACTTACAAAATATTGATTAGAATCGGACATATTTGTAGTTGCTGTAAAATCGCCAGCATCTAAAGAACGCATTCCAGATCCATTTAAATTTATTTTATAGGTATGTAAATAGTAAGGATCTTGATTTTTATCAACTCCATTTGCAGTAAAATACAAGGTTCTACTTTTTTCATCCAAACCTTCAAAACCATCTACATGATAATCGCCTTCCGTAATTTGATTTTTCAAATTCCCATCTGCATCATATAAATAAAAATGTGCCCAACCATCTCTTTCTGCCCAATGCAAAATTTCTGTTTCATTATTGAATAAAATTAAGGGTCTAGACTCTATATACGTATTAAAACGTTCTTCAATGATAGTTTTGTATTCTCCAGTATTAATGTCTGCAACATGTACATCAAACTTTTTACGATCTCTAGAAATTGTACTGAAATATATTTTTCCTTTTTTTGATAAAAGTAAAGTTGGTGTAAAATCATCATCATAACTAGACTTTTTTCTTGGTGCTCTATACACAGAAAGACTTTGCTGTTTCATCGTATCTAAAGGAACCAATACATGCTTTTTTGTTGGAATATCAAAAATCATTAATTCAGATTTGTAAAATTCTTTTTCTCCTGGCATGTGATATTTATAAGTTTCTAAGGTTGGTCTTTTCTTACCTGTAGAATTAATTACCCATAAATCTTTAATGTGTCTAGAATCTGATTTTTGAAAAACAAACTTTTTAGAATCGTGAGACCAAGTTCCCCAAACACCACTTCTTTTGTCTTTATTTTTTTCTTTATCTTCATTATCTCCTCTAGAATTACCTCCATAACCAAAATTTTCTTCACCATCTTTAGTCCATTGGTTTTCTACAACTGTACTATCTTTTTCGTCTTTAATAAACTTTTTAAAGTTTATTTTATCCATCCAATACATATTAAAATTTTTAGAATACAAAACGATAGAACTATCTGGTGCTACATTTGCCCAACGTTTCCATGGTTGTTTTTCTTCTTTTTTTGTATTGATGATTGTTAAACCATTTCCACCTAATCTATATTCTAAATAGTAGGTTTTCTTTTCCATTTTCGGCTTTTTCTTTTTAGCCTTTTTAGTAGATGTAGAATCTTTCTCTACCTCTTTTTTATCCTCTTTTTCATCTTCTTTTTCATCTTCTACCTCAACTTCTTCTGTAGACGTAACTCTAAAACGAATTGCATTTTCTGCTTCATTAAATTTTATATCTAAACGTGGTAAATGTTTTGCATCATATGGATCTTTGGTAATTTCCGTTAACCATTTTGCCATTTTAGCATTGTCAAATAAAAGTGCTTTCGATTTTTTATCAACATCTACAATGTAGTGATTTGAACCTTCAGATGTTTTATAGGCATACCAAAAACGGTTTCCCTTTTTTAACCAATGTGGATTTACATCAGTTGAATGAACCATTTTTGCTAAGTTTTTTGGCGAGTATTTTGCAGCCTGCCTGTAGTTTGGTTCTGGTGTTTCTTGGGCAGAAATTACTGATACAGTAAATAAAAACACAAGAAATAAGATAATTTTTTTCATTTGTAATGCTTGTTTAGTTTGAATTAAAAGCTAAAGTTCTCCAAAACAATTAACATCACAAATTATAAACTAAATTTTTGTTAAAACATTAACACTTTTTAACATTAGTTCAAATTACGCTTTTCAATAAAAAAACGTTTTAATAATTGAGAACAATCGTTTTCTAAAATACCTGCCACAACTTTTGTCTTAGGGTGTAAGGTTGTTTTTAAGTTGATAAAACCTCTTTCTGGCTCAGATGCTCCATATACAATTTTATCTAACTGTGTCCAATAACTGGCACCAGCACACATTTGGCAAGGCTCTAAAGTAACATACAAAACACATTCTTTTAGATATTTACCACCCAAAAAATCTGATGCTGCAGTAAAAGCTTGCATTTCTGCGTGTGCAGTAACATCGTTTAAAGTTTCAGTTAAATTGTGTGCTCTTGCAATAATTTTACCTTTAAAAACAATCACAGCTCCTACAGGAATTTCTCCTTTATCAAAAGCCATTTCTGCTTCTTGAAAAGCTTTTTTCATAAAATAAACATCGTCAAAAGGCTGTATCATTTCTAAATAATTAAGTTTTCAATATTACAAAATCTTTTTTGATGACTAAAATTGTATTTTTGCAATCGAATGAAAAATTTGTTAGACAACATATCAAACCCAGAAGATTTAAGAAAATTAAATCCTGAACAGTTACCACAATTGGCAAAAGAATTGCGCAATTTTATTATTGATATTGTATCAACAAAAGAAGGCCATTTAGGAGCAAGTTTAGGAGTTGTAGAACTTACAATTGCGCTCCATTATTTGTTTAATACTCCAAAAGATTTATTAGTTTGGGATGTTGGCCATCAAGCATATGGTCATAAAATTTTAACGGGCAGAAAAGACGTTTTTCATACCAATAGACAATTTAAAGGTATTGCTGGTTTCCCTTCAAGAAAAGAAAGTGAATTTGATGCATTTGGAGTTGGACATTCTTCAACTTCTATTTCTGCAGCTTTAGGAATGGCAATAGCATCTAACTTAAAAGGCGACACAGAAAAACATCATATTGCAATTATTGGTGATGCTTCTATTGCAAGTGGAATGGCTTTTGAAGCGTTGAATCACGCAGGTGTTTCTAAGGCAAATTTGCTCATTATTTTAAATGATAACGCCATTGGTATTGATCCATCTGTAGGTGCTTTAAAAGAGTATTTAACAAAGGTTAAAACTGATAAAAAATTAGCAGCTCAAAATAATATCATCAAAGCTTTAAACTTCGATTATTCTGGTCCTATTGATGGTCATGATTTAGAAAAAGTTTTATCAGAATTAAAAAGATTAAAATCAGTAAAAGGTCCCAAATTTTTGCATGTAATTACCACAAAAGGTAAAGGTTTACAAAAAGCAGAAGAAGACCAAGTTACGTATCATGCTCCTGGAAAGTTTGATAAAATTTCTGGCGAAAGAATTAAAACAGCAGAAAGCATATACACAAAATATCAAGATGTTTTTGGGCAAACCATTGTAGAATTAGCAAAACAAAACGACAAAATTGTGGCAATTACGCCTGCCATGTTAACAGGTAGTTCTTTAAAATTGATGTTAAAAGAATTCCCAAATAGAACTTTTGATGTTGGTATTGCAGAACAACATGCTGTTACTTTGGCTGGAGGAATGGCTACTCAAGGTTTAATTCCGTTTTGTAATATTTACGCTACTTTCTTGCAGCGTGCTTATGATCAAGTGATTCATGATATTGCATTACAAAATTTACCTGTAATATTTTGTTTGGATAGAGCAGGTTTGGTTGGCGAAGATGGTGCAACACATCATGGAGTTTTTGATCTTGCTTTTTTAAGATGCATTCCAAACCTCATTATTTTTGCTCCAAGAAACGAAATTGAATTACGCAACATTTTATATACAGCTCAATTAGGTTTACAAAACCCAATTGCAATTCGGTATCCAAGAGGATATGGAAATAGTATTGATTGGAAAAAACCTTTTCAAAAAATAGCAATTGGCAAAGGAATTTGTTTAAAAAAGGGAAAAAGTATCGCAGTTTTATCTGTTGGAACCATTGCAAAAAATGTTGAAGAAGCCATTCTTTTATCCGAAAATAAAAAAGAAATTGCTCATTATGATTTACGTTTTATAAAACCTTTGGATGAAAAACTATTAGAAGAAATTTTTGAGCATCATCAAAAAATAATAACAATTGAAGATGGTGTAATTATTGGTGGTTTTGGTAGTAGTATTTTAGAATTTGCTGCTCAAAGAAATTATAAAAACAAGATAAAAGTTTTAGGAATTCCTGATACTTTTATTGAGCATGGAAATGTTATGGAACTTCAAAAAGAAATTGGTTTAGATATTAAAAACTTAGTAAACTTATTTTCTAAAATATAAAAAAGACGCTTTATCAGCGTCTTTTTTAATTTAATTCTATCAGAAAATTAGTAGTTAGATTTAGACATTGGCACATCGTCCAAAGAAATTTTTCTCTCTACTTTATATTTTGCATACTTTACCTTATTCTCTTTTTTGTATGATAAAACAACTTCAAAAGGCTCTAATTCAAAAGGAAAATCCTCATCGATTACTGAGTTTTTTTCTGGCACACTTCCTTCTATTCCATAAGGATTAGTAACTTCTTTCATTGCTATAAAATTGCCTCGAAAGTAAAAACCTAGCAACTCTATTTTTTCTTTATCAAACTCACTAAAGTTTAAAGTAACTTTTATAGATGATGAACCTTCTGCAATTGCAGGTGGAATTATCACATAAAAACCTTCATCAAGTTTCATCTCATTAGTTTTCTCCAATGTAAACTCTTGAGATTTACAACTGCCTAAAAAAAGTAAAGACATAAATAATATTGAATATTTCATAGACTAGTTTTTAACAAATTTTCTAGAAGTAGAAATATTGTCATGTTTTAAGTTTACAATATAAATTCCTTTATTTAAAGTAGAAACATCAATTGATTTATTGTTTAAATTCCCTTTTTTGACTTGCTTTCCATTGATGTCGTAAATTGAAAACTTTGTACTATTATCGATTTGAAAATCATTCGTTGCAAAACGTAATTCAAGTTGAGCAGGATTTGGATACATTGCCATTTTTACACCATCTAATGTATTATTTTGTAAAGACAAAGAAGAACTTAAATTAGTTTCAAAAATTCCATTACCATGAGTACCAACCAAAAGAACATTATCTGAAGGTCTGTAAACCAAACCACTTACTAAAGATAAGCCAATTGTTTCTACACCCTCTATTTCCCAATCAGTTGTTAAAGGATCTTCAGAACTATATAATCCTCTTGCTGTACCAACAAAATATACAGTTTTGCCATTTACTTCTGCTATTGCTGCAGATCTAATAGAATGTGAATTTAAATTTCTTTCAACAACAGTCCAAGTTGGTACAAATGATGTTGCATTTTTAGTTAAAAATATGTTTATAATTCCGTAATTAGAATATGTAGCTAACACAATATCAGGATTTGTTGGGTGAATCGCCAAACCACTTACAATTGTTCCGTTAGTTTTTGTAGCAGTAGGAGGTGTAATATTGTCTGAAATAAACAAAGTAGGTATATTCTGAGGATCTGTTAATTTGAATATATTACCAGAAGAACCTCCCATTAACAAATAACTAGAGTTTGCATTATACTCTCCTCTTGTAGTTGATAGTGTTCTAATATTTTGAGAAACAGGAAATGTACCTAACTCGTCCCAAGTAGAAGATGTAACATTTTCAGCATCATTTGTTCTATATAATTTATCTAAACCAGCATAATATAATGTATTTGTATTATCTTGATCTAAATAAAAATAGGTTACAAACTGACTACTTGATTCATCAGGAGTAATTTCCCTAAAACTATTAGTAGCACTTCTAGTATAAATTGATCCATTCTGCGTACCAAAAAAAGCTTGCAATTGATTATTTGAAGTAAATCTTCTCAAAGCAACAGCAACACCATCTCCACCAGCAATTGAACTCATTCGTGTTTTATTTGTTTGCCCAGTACTCAAACCACCTATAGTCGTTCCATTATCTTGAGCACCTCCAATAATAGCATCACCTCCTTCAGTAGGATCTAATGCTACATGATAATATTGGTATGTTTGATAATTGTTATTTAGATTTACCCATTCAATAGCTGGTTGATTTATGTCAATTGTTTTATGAATACCTCCATCTGTTCCCGAATATAATATTTCAGTATTTACTTTATCAAATTTTAAGGCATGAATATCTGGATGATGACTAACACCACCAATATTATATAGAGCATATCCTTGATTATTTAGATACCCACCAATTCTTGAGAAGGTAGACGATGTTAAAATATTTATAATTCTGTAAGCATTAGTTCCACCAATAACAACAAAGTTTTCATCATCTGGTTTTACATTAACCACTAAATCATACCCTCCTTGTATCGCAAAAGGATCATTTCCTGATGAATCTGCACCAGCTTCGTCTGGCAATTTACTAGAAAAATTTGTCCAATTTCCTGTTGCATGATCATATCTCCACAAATCTGCTTCAATTGTACCTCCATTAGATTGTGCATTACCATTATCAAAAAGAGCATATAAAATATTATCATTAGAATCTGAAGTTGCAAGAACTATCCTACCATTTGATGACCAGTCTGCTGGAGTAGAATTTTGTGCTATTCTAGTAAAAGCTGCTGTACCATTAGAAGACATCCAAACACCATTTTCATTGTTACTACTTCCATCTATACCAATATACACTCTACCTGACTTTGTAATTACTACATCTGTCCAATCATTCCCAGAAGAAGTATCTTCCAACAATACAGTCAATGTATTACCTGATAATTTATAAACTGTATTTACAGTTGCTATAAATAAATCTCCAGTTATAGGATGAACTTCAATTTTATTAATTAAATCAAAAGGACTATCATATCTTGTAAAATCTGAGTCTGTTATTGAAATTTGCTCCCAATTCAAACCATTATCAATAGATTTCCAAATACCATTTCCATAATAAAAAGCTCCTAAAGTAGCACTATTACCTCTAAATTCGCCAGTACTATAATACCAAATATTTTCAAAACCTGCTCTTGTATCTTGAGTAATTGATGTAGCGTTATGAATTTCGGTATTTGCAGATACTTTCGTCCAATTTTCTCCACCATTGGTAGTTCTAAAAACACCACTACTTACACCACCTGCAATAATTGTATTTCCAGAAACATCAGCAACATCAATAGCAAGCGCTCTTGTTCTTCCCCCTAAATTAGATGGACCTCTAGACTCATATATACCAACTGATTTTAACTCGTTTTGTTTTTGTTTTTTTTTCCTAGCCAAAGAAACATCAAGCTCATTTCTTTTTTCTTCTAAAGGAATTTTACCAGTAATAGGATTCTTTTGCATATTTATTTCATACAAATCTCTTTCAATAGAATAAAGTTGTCTTGCATTTTCTGGTTTATTTTTCGGTTTTAAAATCCCTTCAGATGTCACTTTAAAAGATAAATCTTCAGTATTATTTTTAGTGATTAAAATTAAGCTAACAACTATTATTGATAATATTGATAGAAAGATTATTGTATTTTTTTTCATATTTTGTTATTTATTTTAAAGGATATTACCTAATATTTTTCTTTGTAAACGAATTGCATAACTATCTGACATTCTAGCAACATAGGTACAAACTGCCATTATTCTGTCATATTCACTCTCTGAAAAACATACGTATTCTTGAGGCATTAAATTTACTAATAAGTTATCAAAGTTACTATTAATATTATAAAATTTATTATTGATAGCTGTTGTAAACACCTCTAATAAATCTGCTATTACTCTATAACCAGCTACTTCTTTTTCAATTACTTCTTTACTTTTATATATTTTTTCGATGCTTATTTTAATTATGTCGTTAATCTGTGCCTCATACTTACATTTTTCTAGTAAAGATTTACTAAAACTTCCATTTAAAATAGCTTCTTCATTGGTAAGAAAAATAGTTACTGCTTCATCAATTAAAGAATTGATGGCAATTGCTCTTAAATACGCTGTTCTATCTTTTGTGTGTTTTAGAGCATAATATTTATCTCTATTAATACCATGAATTAATTTTGATAAATATTCCAAAGCATACTCTTCATCAATTAAACCTAAATTGATACCATCTTCAAAATCGATAATTGTGTAACAGATATCATCTGCAGCTTCTACTAAATACGCTAGTGGATGTCTATAATATGAAATATCTGTTTCCGATTTCTTTTGCATTCCCAATTCTTGAACTACGTCTAAAAACTCTGAAGTTTCCGATTGAAAAAAACCATATTTTTTATCTGCAATATGATTCGTTGGTTTTTTTGGCAGACTTTCTTTTGGGTATTTTAAAAATGCTCCCAATGTTGCATAACTTAAACGCAAACCTCCAGAAATACCTTCTCTAGATTCTGTAAGAATTTTAAATCCGTTTGCATTTCCTTCAAAGTCTATTAAATCTTGATACTCTTTTGCCGATAATTGGTCTTTATATTTTGCACCTTTTCCTGATTTAAAATACTCGCCAATGGCTTTTTCTCCTGAATGTCCAAAAGGTGGATTTCCAATATCATGTGTTACAGAAGCTGCTGCAACAATAGCTCCAAAATCGTTAAAAGTATACCCAAGTGCTACTAAATTTGGATGACGTTCTAACAAGACCTTACCAACTCTTCTACCCAAAGTTCTACCCACCACAGAAACCTCTAAACTGTGTGTTAAACGTGTGTGTACAAAATCGGTTTGAGATAATGGAATTACCTGTGTTTTGTCTTGCAAACTTCTAAATGCAGATGAAAATATAATTCTGTCAAAATCTACTTCGAAACCCAAACGTGTTTCATCTTGTGCTATTCTTGGTCGTTTTTCTGTATCGCCAAAACGTTTTAGAGAAAGGAGTTGTTCCCAGTTCATCATCATTTTTAAATTTTTTCGAAAATACGAAAAAGATGCTACATTTTATGACTTCTTATTTTTGATATTATAATTGATATTTAGAGAAATTTTATGAAATAAATATGATTATTTTTCATATAGTTTTTCATTCTGTAAGAATCTTTTTGTGGTTTTACGCACTCTTATGTGAGATGCTTTCAGCAGGACAATTTTGCGGATAAAAAATTAAGGCTTACAAACAAGTTTAGCCCAGATTGAACGACCTGTTTGAGCTCTTTTTTGCTTTTTTC
>CAXBPL010000030.1:0-31685 GCA_963977615.1 uncultured Polaribacter sp.
AATCGATAACAATAATACCTGCTTTTAAATCGATATCTGTGTAGGTAATATTTGCTTCATTATATAAAGTTACCGTTTTTTCTTTCGCATTTTGAATCGTATAATCTTCTGCAATATGTATAATTATATCATCAATACTTTCCTTAGGTTTTATAGAATCGTTTACAATTGAGTCTTTATTTTTAAGAAGAAGGCTGTCTTTTTTTAAAATAATACTATCTTTTTTGATAGCTAATAAAGAATTTTTTTTCTGTAAATTTATGGAATCTCTTTGCACAGAGGGTATTACAATTTTTTCTGTCGATTTTATATCTTGTGCAAAACCAATCTTTATAGAAAAGATAAAGCAAAATAAAAGTAGGTATGATAGGTTTGATTGCAATGCTATATATGCTATTTTTGTATTAAAGTAAAAGTATGGCTCAATAATTGAAACACAAAATTAATGATGCCAAAATTAGTTAAATTTTATTGATGAACTTTTCAGAAACTAACAAAATTAATACCAAATTGAAAAAATTGTTTTTTTTAACATTTTCGCTTGTCTTTTTTTTTGCAGGATTTACCATAAATGCGCAAAAAAAATACACGATTGTAATTGATGCAGGTCATGGAGGTAAAGATCCAGGGAATTTAGGAAACGGATATAAAGAGAAAAATATTGCACTAAAAGTTGCTTTAAGTGTTGGGAACGAATTAAAGAAAAATAAAGATATTAGAGTTCTTTATACAAGAGATAAAGATGTTTTTATCGATTTATGGAAAAGAGGAGATGTTGCCAATACTGCAAAAGCAGATTTGTTTGTGTCTATTCATTGCGATTCTCATACATCTAACGCATATGGAGCAGGAACTTTTGTATTAGGGTTAAGAGGAAATAAAAAAAATCTGGAAATTGCCAAAAGAGAAAACTCAAGTATTCTTTTAGAAGATAATTTTGAAAATAGGTATAAAGGTTTTGATGCTAATTCAGTAGAATCTGTTGTTGGCTTATCACTTTTACAAGAAGAAAATTTAGATAAAAGTTTAGAAATTGCGAGTTTAATACAAAACAACTTTACTTTTAAATTAAAAAGAAATGATCGAAAAGTAAAACAAGATAATTTTCAAGTTTTAAGAGAAACTATTATGCCAAGCGTTTTGGTTGAATTGGGTTTTTTAACAAACAAAAATGAAGGTAGATACTTAAACTCTAAAAAAGGGCAGTTGCAAATGAGTAAATCTATTGCAGATGCTATTGAAAATTATGTAAGTAATTTAAAATTAAATACAGTTATCCAAAAAATTTCTGAAAAAGAAACAATCGAAACTATTAATAATGATGTGGAATTTAAAGTGCAATTAGCATCAGGAAGAAATAAAATTGAAACAAAATCTTATAATTTTAAAGGATTAACAAATGTTGAAAGGGTAAAAGTGGGGTCTTTTTATAAATATTATTATGGTGTAACATCCTCATATAAAGATGTTGTAGCGTCTTTGGGTATTGCTAAAAAGAAAGGATACACATCTGCTTTTGTTGTAGCTTTTAAAAATGGTGAAAAAATATCTGTAAAAGAAGTGAATAAAATGCCTTAAATTTGCCAATATCAAACAAAAATAAACAGTAATATTGTTAATAAATTTCTATGTATGTCTAAAGAATTAAAAACGGGAATTGTAGTTGTTTTAATAGTTGTAGCATTCTTTTGGGGGTTCAATTTTTTAAAAGGGCATGACTTGCTAAATGGTAAAGCACGTAAGTTCCAAGTGGAATATTCTAAAATTGGTGGTCTTAACAGAGCAAGTTCTGTAACTTTAAATGGCTTAAAAGTTGGGCAAGTTAATGAGATTGAGTTTAATACAACTCCAGAAAAAAGAGGTGAATTAATTGTTACTTTTTCAGTTGAAAACGATTTTGAATTCTCTAAAAAAAGTATTGTTAGAATTTATTCTCCTAATCCATTAGCAGCTTCAAGTTTGGCTATTATTCCTAGTTACGAAGGTGAAATGGCTGTTTCTGGAGATACTCTAGAAGGTAAAATTGAAGAAAGTTTATTTACTTCAATAGGAGAAAGATTAGATCCACTTCAAGATAAACTGGAAAAAGTTATTGTGAGAGCAGATACTTTGTTTAGTGGTGTAAATAGAATATTAAACGAAGATACTATTGATGGTGTAAATGGTTCTATTAGCAACATAGCAGCTATTATTGCAGATTTAAGAGAAACTGTAAAAAATGTAAATATGCTTGTAGTTGATAATCAGAATAACCTTAAAACTACACTTCAAAATACTAGAAACATTACAGGAAATTTAAGTAAAATTTCTGATAGCTTAACAACTGTTAACATCAACAATATTGTTAAAAAAGCTGAAAATGCAGTAGATAATTTTAATAATTTATCAAAAAAAATGAACTCTAATTCAGGTTCAATTGGTAAATTAATTAATGACGAAGAGTTGTATAATAATATTGAAGCTGCAACTAAAGAACTAGAAGAGTTATTAAGAGATTTAAAATTAAATCCAAAACGATATGTTCATTTCTCTTTATTTGGTAAAAAACCAAAAGAATATTCGCCTGCAGAAAATCAATTGCAAGAATTAAAAGAATTAAAAGAACAAATCGAAGAATTAAAACAATAGTATTTTAAATAACAACTATGCAATATTTGCCAAATATAATTTTTGCGATCATTTTAGCTGTTGGTATTGGTTTTTTTGTGATGAATGTCAGAAAATTATCAAGAAATATCAAATTAGGAAAAGACGTAGATAGAACAGACAATAAATCTGAACGACTAAAAAATATGTTAATGATTGCAATTGGGCAATCTAAAATGGTAAAAAGACCTTTGTCAGGACTTCTTCATATTGTTGTTTATATTGGTTTTATTATCATAAATATAGAAGTTTTAGAAATTATTGTTGATGGTTTATTAGGAACTCATAGAGTATTTCAAGGAATTATTGGTGATGGTTTGTACGCATTTTTAATTGGTACTTTCGAAATTTTAGCTGTATTAGTTTTTGTAGCTGTTATTATTTTTTGGTTACGAAGAAATCTAGCAAATATCAAACGTTTTTTAAGTAGAGAAATGAAAGGCTGGCCTAAAAACGATGCAAATTATATCATTTACTTTGAAATTGTTTTGATGACGCTTTTTATAGTGATGAATGCTACAGACGTTCCATTTCAACAAGCAGGAATTGGAAATCCAATAAGTCAATTTGTGGCACCTTTATTTGATGGCTTTTCACCAGAAACGATACACACAATTGAAAGAACGGCTTGGTGGATTCATATTGGAGGAATTTTAATATTCTTAAATTACCTTTATTATTCTAAACACTTACATATTTTATTAGCATTTCCAAACACGTATTTTGCAAATTTAAAACCAAAAGGACAATTTAATAATTTAGAATCGGTTACAAACGAAGTAAAATTAATGATGGATCCTGATGCAGATCCTTATGCAATGCCAGCTGAAGGTGAAGATGAAGCTGTTCCAGAAAAATTTGGAGCAAGTGATGTTGCAGATTTAAGTTGGGTGCAATTATTAAATGGTTACACATGTACAGAATGTGGACGATGTACATCTGCTTGTCCTGCAAACTTAACTGGTAAAAAATTGTCTCCTCGTAAAATTATGATGGACACAAGAGACAGGTTAGAAGAAGTTGGTAGAAATATCGATGCTAATAAAGGTACTTTTGTAGATGATGGAAAACAACTTTTAGGCGATTATATTTTAGAAGAGGAACTTTGGGCTTGTACAAGTTGTAATGCTTGTGTAGAAGAATGTCCTGTAAATATCGATCCATTATCAATCATTATGGATATGAGAAGATATTTAGTAATGGAAAAAAGTGCAGCACCACAAGAATTAAATATGATGATGACCAACATCGAAAATAATGGTGCTCCTTGGGCTTACAATCAACAAGATAGGTTGAATTGGGCAAATGAAGAGTAAAAAAGAAGTTGGTAGTAATCAGTAACAGTTTGCAGTTAACCACTAAATAAATAAAAATAGTTTACAGTTTTTAGTAAATGTTAGTTTTATTGATTTTGCTTTTTTGTAAAATTACTTTAAGAACCAACAAATATACAATTACACGTTTCAACAGTTAAACAATTAAACAACACGAAATGAACGTACCAACAATGGCAGATATGATGGCTCAAGGAAAACAACCAGAAGTGTTGTTTTGGGTTGGTGCTGCAGGAAGTTATGATGATAGAGCAAAAAAAATAAGTAGAGCATTTGTAAAAATTTTACATCAAGCAAACGTAGATTTTGCAGTTTTAGGTGTGGAAGAATCATCAACTGGAGATGCTGCAAAAAGAGCAGGAAACGAGTTTTTGTTTCAAATGCAAGCCATGATGAATATCGAAGTTTTAAATGGTTATGAAGTGAAAAAAATCGTGACTTGCGATCCTCACTCTTTCAATACTTTGAAAAACGAATATCCTTCTTTAGGTGGAAAATATGAAGTTTTTCATCATACACAATTCATTCAAAATTTAATTTCAGAAGGTCGTTTAAAGATTGATGATACCAATTTAAAAGGAAAAAGAGTTACGTTTCACGATCCTTGTTATTTGGGTAGAGCTAACGAAGTGTATGAATCTCCAAGAGATTTAATTAGAAGATTAGGTGTAAATTTAACAGAAATGAAACGCAGCAAAGAAACAGCTTTATGTTGTGGAGCTGGAGGTGCACAAATGTTTAAAGATGCAGAAAAAGGAGATAAAGAAATAAATGTTTTAAGAACAGAAGATGCTTTAAAAACCAATCCTCAAATAATTGCAACTGGTTGTCCTTATTGTAATACAATGATGACAGATGGTATCAAATTTAAAGAAAAAGAAGACAGTGTAATTGTAAGAGATATTGCAGAATTAATTGCTGAGGCAAATAATTTATAGATTTATGAAGATTGCAAGGGTTTTATGTTGTTTTTTATTAATCAGTTTTTCTTGCTCAAAAAAGCAGAAAGACAGAAGAAACATGAATATCCCTGAACCAGAGTATCCAGAAATGATTCGTAAATCTGATAATATTAAAAGTCAACCTCAAATTGACGAAGCAACAAAGCAAATAACCAAAGAAACATTAGAAGAAGTTCCTGAAGAAATTACCAAAAAAACTCCTACAGAAGCTGTAAAAATAGTTCAAAAAGAAACGGTTAAAGAAGCTCCTAAAGTAGAGATAAAACAGGTTTCTAAGATAGAGGAGAAAAAAGTTTCTATTGATACATCAGGCCTTATTTATACAGTTCAAATAGCAGCTGTAGATCGTAAAAGTGAAAAATTTAGCGCTATTAATAATGTAATAACTTACAATGAAAACTCATTAGTAAAATATAGTTTAGGTGCTTTTAAAACTCTTAAAGAAGCTAATAAATATAGGTTACAAATAAATAAGAAATACAAAGGTGCATTTGTTAAAGCGTTAAGAAACAATGTGCCAGTTTCTATTAAATAAGTAGTACAACAATAATTCTATGACAGATTATTTTCAAAATTCAGAAGTTGTTTCTTTACCAGATATTATTAAAGTTGAATTTACAAAAATTGATAAAAATTATTTCAAGGTAATTTTAATCAATTTTTTTTTAATATTCATTTTTCTTTTTGTGGGACTGATTTTGTTAGATAAATTTACGTTTACAGAAGAAATAACAGCATATTCAATTTATATATACGCATCATTTACGTCTTTTTTTGGATTGATTTTTCTATTTCTATTCTTTAGTTTTTCTAAAAGAATGTATGTTTTACGAGATAAAGATATTTCTTACAAAGCTGGTTTATTTACAAAAACAATCACAACAGTTCCGTTTTCAAGAATTCAGCATGTAGAAATTGATGAAAAGCCATTTTCTAGAATCTTTAATTTGGCTTCTATAAGCGTTTATACAGCAGGTGATAGTAGTGATGATTTGGAAATAAAAGGCATCAATAAAGAAAAGGCTTTACAAATTAAAGAGTTTATTAGCACAAAAATAGATGAATAATTTGTTCGATTTTTCAACCTTTTCAAGGCAATCTACAAAAGGAATTTTAGTTATTTATATTGCTCATCTTTATAAGTTCCTGAAATTAACTTGGATTCTTGTTTTTTTGATGGTAAAAGATTTCACCAAAATAACAACCAAAGTAGATGCTCTTTATATTTATGCAGGTATTGCGTTTTTCCTTCTCTTTTTTTTGGTAAGAACTTATTTAATATTCAAAAATTTTCAATTTAAAATAGAGAACGAACATTTTATTTTAAAACAAGGTATTCTTAAAAAAACAAATACAGCTATTCCTTTTCATCGCATTCAAAACATCAATTTTAAGCAAAATATTGTTCAGCAAATTATTGGCGTTTTTGAAGTTAGTATAGAAACTGCTGGTTCAAGCACAACAGAAATTTCAATAAAAGCTTTGTCTCTTCAAAAAGCGACAGCTTTAAAAGAAGTAATTTCTAAAAACACAAAACTTAGCGAAGAAGAAGTTGTAGAAGAACAACAAACAAAACCTTTGGTAAGAATTGGTGTTAAAGAACTATTTAAAGTTAGCTTAACAGAAAATCATTTGCAAAATTTATTGTTATTTTTTGCCATTGTTATTGGTTTGTTGCAACAATTACAACAAGTTACAGATAGTTTAGGGAAAACAGAAATCATAGATGGTTTTATTGAAGAAAATACAAATGCAATTTCTGCAAGTATTTTTTTAGTAATTATTTTACTGTTATTGTTAACTGTTGTTGCTTTAGTAAGTTCTTTTGTAAGAGTGTTTTTAGTTCATTTTAACTTAACAGCGTATTTAAAAGAAGATGCTTTTGAAATTAATCAAGGATTGTTTACCAAGAAATCGATTATTTTAAAAAAGCAGAAAATTCAGAATATTACCATTTCTACAAACCCATTAAAAAGATTGATTGGGATTTCTTTTATCACCTTTAAACAAGCTGTAAGTGGTAAATTAAACAATAAAAAGAAAGATAAATTAATACGAATTGTTGGTTGTAAAAAAGAGCAAGTAGAAATTATAAAAGCTAGTTTGTTTGAGCCAAGTGAAGTTGAAAATAACGAGAAAAAGCTTCCTGAAAATTATTATAAAAGAAGAATTTTCATTTTTACATTTTTATTTTTAATTGTTTCCTATACCATTGTATATTCAATATTTTCTAACTTGGAAATCTTCTATTCTACGATAGTAGTCATTCCAATTGTTGTATTTTTGATCTTGAAAAAAGTAAAGAAACGTTTCTATAAAATTTCTGACGAAATGCTATTAGTTGGTAAAGGATTATTAGAAACTCATGTTACATATTTAGAGATTTTTAAGGTTCAAAACATAAAAATAAAGCAAACTATTTTCCAAAAAAGAAGCAATGTTGCCGATTTAATTTTACAAACAGCATCAGGAAAAATCAAAATTCCTTGCATCGATTTTCAAGAAGCCATTAAAATATATAATCATACTTTGTACAAAGTAGAAACGAGCCAAACTTCATGGATGTAAAAAGTTTTATAAAAGCAGCACGTTTACGTACGTTACCTTTATCAATTTCTGGAATTATTGCAGGATCTTATTTAGGAGTCGATTATTTGAATTATATTTCTTTAGGTAGCGTAAAAATTATAGTTTGGCTTACACCAATTTTTTGGTTAGCAATCTTAACAACCATTGGTTTTCAAGTTTTATCCAATTTCGCAAACGATTATGGAGATTTTGTAAAAGGCTCAGATAAAAACAGAACAGGAGAAGCAAGAATGGTTTCATCAGGAAAAATTACGCCAAAACAAATGAAAATGGCGATGATTATTACAACCATCATCACTTTAATCATTGCTTTATTATTGATTTATGTTTCTTTTGGAAGAGATAATTTTGGGTATTCAATCTTATTTTTCGGATTAGGAGTTGCCTCAATTACTGCAGCCATAAAATATACTGTTGGTAATGCAGCATATGGTTATTCTGGTTTTGGTGATGTTTTTGTATTTCTATTTTTTGGTTTGGTAAGTGTTCTTGGGAGTTATTTCTTATATACAAAAACTGTCAATTTCGAAATATTTTTACCAGCAATTTCTATTGGTTTGTTAAGCACAGCCGTTTTAAATTTAAATAATTTAAGAGATAGGGAAGAAGATCAAAAAAATAATAAAAATACGTTAGTCGTAAAATTAGGAACTGATAAAGCAAAAAAATATCATTATTCTCTAATTATTGGAGCCTTAATAACAGCTTTATTTTACGTGTTTTTAAATTACGAATCTCCATATCAATTGATTTTTTTGGTAGCTTTTATTCCGTTGATAAAAAATATAAAAACGGTTGCAGCAAATAAAATTCCTGCAGCTTTAGATAGTGAATTAAAAAAAGTAGCTTTAAGTACTTTTCTGTTTGCCATATTATTTGGCATAGGAAACACTTTTTTTTAAACCAATAGCTCTTAAAATTTATAAAATATTTTATTAAATTATGAAAACTGTAAAAGTAATTTTAACCATTATCGTTATTTTAACATTAGCCTTTTTTGCGACTGGCATTATTGTAAAAGAAACAACATATCAAGCAACAGTTTCAATTAAAAAACCAATTGAAGTTGTTTTTGCTGAATTTAATACTCCAGAAAACACCAAAAATTGGATTCCAGAAATTAAAAAATTTGAAGTTGTAAACGAAAATTATGGAAAAACGGGCAGTGTTTATGATATTGTCGTAGAAAATCAAGATCAAGAAATTAAAATGACTCAAAAAGTAATGGCTTATGTGCTTAATGAAAAAGTTACTTTGTTTTTTGATGCTGAGAATATGTTAAAAAAAGACGATTATACTTTTTTAGAAAATGATGGTGTAACCACTATAAGCTTGAACTCTGCTTGTAATAGTAAAACGTATATCATGTCTTGTATGTTGCCTTTTTTTGCTGATAAATTGGAAGCTCAAAGTCAGCTTTATTTGGATAATTTTAAAACGTATATTGAAAATAAACAAACTTCAGAAAGCAGTTTTTAGTTTTAGTTACTTCAAATTTTAATTTTTTTATTTCGATAAAAGAAAATCAATAAATTGTGATAAAAGCAACTTACAAAAAATACATTCTTAATTTTAAAAACCCAAGTGGAACCTCTAGAGGCGTTTTAAGAACAAAAGAAACTTGGTTTATCATTTTAGAAGAAAACAACAAAATTGGTGTTGGAGAAACAGGACTTTTTAGAGGTTTAAGTATTGATGATATTCCCAATTACGAAGAAAAACTAATTTGGGTTTGTAAAAATATAAACCAAGGTTTAGAAAAATTATTGCCTCAAATTGCTAATTTGCCTTCGATTCAATTTGGATTAGAACAAGCTTTTTTATCTTTAAAAAGCGAAGATAAATTTGAATTATTTCCTTCTGAATTTACCAAAGGAAATAAAGCCATCAACATTAATGGTTTAATTTGGATGGGCGAAAAACAGTTCATGAAAGATCAAATTAAAGAGAAACTGAAAACGGGTTTTTCTTGCATCAAAATGAAAATTGGTGCGATTGATTTTGATGCTGAAATTGAGTTGTTAAAATCGATCAGAAAAGAATTTTCTGCAAACGAAATTGAATTAAGAGTGGATGCAAATGGCGCTTTTAATCCTAAAAATGCCTTAGAGAAATTAGAGCGATTATCAGCTTTAAAAATCCATTCTATAGAACAACCTATAAAACAAGGTCAAATTCAAGAAATGGCAGCTTTATGTGCAAAAACACCTTTACCAATTGCTTTAGATGAGGAATTGATTGGCGTTTTTTCATCCGAAGAAAAACAACAATTAATAGAAACTATTCAACCACAATTTATCATTTTAAAACCGAGTTTAGTAGGTGGTTTTGCAGGGAGCAAAGAATGGATTAATTTTGCGACAAAAAATAAGGCAGATTGGTGGATAACATCTGCTTTAGAAAGCAATATTGGGTTGAATGCAATTGCACAATTTACGTTTACATTGCAAAGTAAATTACCACAAGGTTTAGGAACTGGAGGTTTATTTACCAATAATTTTGAGAGTCCATTAGAAGTTAAAAACGGAGAATTACACTATAATTCCAATAAAAATTGGGATTTTAATTTATAAAAAATGAATTATATACAACAAGCATATAAAGGTCAGTACAAATGGTATTATTGGCTAATTACAATTGTATTAGTTTTTTTTGGTTGGCAAATTTTAGGCGCAATTCCTTTATTATTTGTGGCATTTATGCACGCAGATGGTTTGGAAGCTTTTATGGCAGCAGGTGCAGATAATTTTATGACTTTGGGAATTAACAAAAACTTATTTTTATTCCTAATGCTGTTTACCTTTGTTGTTGGGCTTATCTTTTTATTGATCAGCATTAAATTTATACACAAAAGAAGTATTACATCTCTAGTAACTAGTAGAAAAAAAATAGATTGGAAACGTTTTTTTACAGGTTTTTTAACTTGGGGATCTTTGGCAATTGCATTTTCGTTTATTGGTATTTATCTGGAACCAGAGGTTTATACATTCAATTTTAATGCAAAACCATTTTTTATATTAGTAGCAATTTCAATTTTAATTTTGCCTTTGCAAACAAGTTTAGAAGAACTTTTATTCAGAGGTTATTTTATGCAAGGAATTGGTATTATTGCAAAAAATAGATGGTTGCCACTTTTAATAACTTCCATCAGTTTTGGTTTATTACATGGAGCAAATCCAGAAGTTCAAAAATTAGGTTCTGTAATGATGGTTTTTTATATTGGTACAGGTTTTTTCTACGGAATTTCTACTTTGATGGATGAAGGAACAGAGTTAGCTTTGGGTTTACATGCTGCCAATAATATGTTTGCAGCCTTTTTAATCACTACAGATTGGATGGTTTTTCAAACGGATGCTTTGTATATTGATACTTCAGAACCTTCTGTAAGCTTCGAAATGTTTTTTCCTGTATTTGTTTTATATCCTTTGCTTTTATTCTTCTTTTCCAAGAAATATAAATGGACTAATTGGAAAGAAAAACTAACAGGAAAAATAGAAAAACCAATTAATTTAGAAGAAAACTATAGAATTTTAGAAGATATTGGAACAAAATAAATTCCATAAAGAGTTTAAATTAAATAACAATTCATTTGCTTCTGTTGATGAGTTGCAAGCGTTTACAAGAATTTTTTCTGATGAAATTCATCAATTTTTAGAAAGCTGGTTTTCTGATGATGATGCAATTATTGTGAATACTTCAGGATCCACAGGAAAACCAAAACCAATTTCACTTAAAAAAGAATTTGTTATAAATTCGGCAAAAGCAACAGGTTTATATTTCGATTTACAGGCAAATACAACTGCATTATTATGTTTGCCAACTGCCTATATTGCAGGTAAATTAATGTTGATAAGAGCCTTAACTTTAGGTTGGCATTTAGATGTTGTTGATCCCAATTCAACCCCTTTAGAAACGATTGATAAAAAGTACGATTTTTCTGCAATGGTTCCTTTGCAAGTAGAAAACTCGCTATCTAAACTCAACTTCATACAAAAACTAATTGTTGGTGGAGGAGTAGTTTCCAATTCGCTTCAAGAAAAATTACAAGAAATTTCTACAGAAGTTTTTGCAACGTATGGAATGACAGAAACCATAACTCATATTGCTGTTAAAAAACTGAATAATTTTAAAGACTCAAAAAAAGCTTACAAAGACGAATTTTATCAAACTTTACCAAATGTAGCAATTTACATAGACGAACGAAATTGTTTGGTAATTGCTGCTCCAAAAGTTTCCGAAAAATTAGTGGTTACAAATGATGTTGTTAATTTGATTTCTGATGTTCAATTTGAATGGTTAGGACGTTTTGATAACGTTATAAATTCTGGTGGCATAAAATTACATCCAGAAAAAATAGAAGAAAAACTATCTAAAATCATTACAAATCGTTTTTTTGTAGCTGGAATTCCTGATGAAAAATTAGGAGAAAAGCTAGTTTTAATGGTGGAAGGAAATCAACAGGAAATTAATATTGATCTTGCACAATTTTCTAAATTTGAAATCCCAAAAGAAATTTACTTTCTAAATAATTTTGTTGAAACTGAATCAGCAAAAATCCAAAGAAAAAAAACAGTAGCGAAAATTTTCACTAAATAGAAAAGTAAGTTAACCTCTAAAAAAGGAGTGTTTACTCATTATTGGTTTTTTAAAATTGATGATAACAGTAGTTTTATAATAACTTTAAAACAACTGTTATGTATAAAAAACTATTTTTTCTGTTGATGATTCTAGGAATTACAATAGTACAAGCTCAAGAAAAAAATATTACTGGAATTGTTTATGAAACTTTTGGTCCTTTACCAGGCGTAAATGTTTTGGTAAAAGGAACCACAAATGGAGTGCAAACCGATTTTGATGGTAAATATTCAATTAAAGCATCCATAGGAGATCAATTAGTTTTTACGTATTTAGGTTTTAAAACAGCTTACAAAACTGTTGGTAAATCTTTTATTATTGATGTTACTTTAGTTGAAAATGCACAAACTTTAGAGAAAATAGTAGTAGTTGGATATGGTATTTCAAAAAAATCTTACACAACAAGTTCTTCAGTTTCATCAATAAAAGCAAGTCAAAAAAATGCAAGACACAACAAAATAAATAACGCTTTAAATGGTCGAGTTTCTGGAGTTCAAATTACGAATCAACCAAGTACAAGCTCAGCTATAAGAATTAGAGGGAATTCATCGATTTCTAAAAATAAAGAGCCTTTATATATTGTAGATGGTGTTGCTATCAAAAATAATTACAATTCCATAATTAAGGATTTGGATAAAGATAATATTCAAAAAATTAATGTTTATAAAGGACATAAAGCTGAAAAACTGTTTGGACATGCAGCATCAAATGGTTGCATTGTTATCACCACTAAAAAAGGAAATTATAGATTAGAAAATGAAGAATCGTATGCACAAATTCATGAAAATAAATTTAAAAGAGTGCAACTTTCTCCTTTATCAACATTTTCAATAGATGTAGACAAAGCCTCTTATAGCAATGTAAGAAGAATGATTAATAATGGTGAAAAAGTTCCTTTTGATGCTGTTAAAATTGAGGAAATGATCAATTATTTTGATTATCAATATCCACAACCTAAAGATGAACATCCTTTTTCAATCAATACAGAATTTGTAGAAACTCCTTGGAATACAACTACAAAATTGGTTAAAATTGGTTTACAAGGAAAAACTTTTGAGCAGGAAGATTTGCCACCATCAAACCTTACTTTTTTAATTGATGTTTCTGGATCTATGGGAGCTCAAAATAAATTGCCTTTATTAAAATCGGCTTTTAAACTTTTGGTAAATCAGTTAAGAAAAGAAGATAAAGTTGCTATTGTTGTGTATGCAGGTGCTGCTGGAGTTGTTTTAAAACCCACTTCTGGAAATCAAAAAGAAAAAATATTAAATGCTTTAAATAATTTGGAATCTGGAGGTTCTACAGCTGGAGGAAAAGGAATTGAATTAGCGTATAAACTTGCAGAAAAAAACTTTAAAAAGAACGGAAATAATAGAGTAATTCTTGCAACTGATGGCGATTTTAATGTAGGTGCTTCAAGTAATAAAAACATGGAAAAACTAATTGTTAAAAAAAGAGAAACAGGTGTTTTTCTATCAGTTTTAGGTTTTGGTTATGGGAATTATAAAGATTCTAAATTAGAGATTTTAGCAGATAAAGGCAATGGAAATCATGCGTATATAGATACTATGCAAGAAGCTCAAAAAGTTTTTGGTCAGGAATTTGGGGGCACTTTGCACACTATTGCAAAAGATGTTAAAATTCAAGTTGAATTTAATCCAAACAAAGTAAAAGGCTACAGATTAATTGGGTATGAAAACAGATTGCTGAATGATGAAGATTTTATAGATGATACCATTGATGCTGGAGAATTAGGAGCTGGGCACAAAGTAACAGCTTTGTACGAAGTAATTTTAGCAGGAACAGAAAATGAATTTTTAAAAGAAGTTCCAGATTTAAAATACACTGCTAAAAACACAAATTCATCCACAAATAATCATGAATTATTTACGGTAAAATTTAGATATAAAAAACCATCAGAAGATAAAAGTATAGAAATGATTCACATTCAAAATGATGAAGTTTCGAAGGCTTCTGAAGATATGAAATTTGCAAGTGCAGTTGCTTTATTTGGTTTGAAATTAAGAAAATCTCAATATATAAATGAAATTGAAAATTCAACAATTATTGAATTGGCAAAAAATGGGAGAGGAGAAGATATAAATGGCTACAGAGCAGAATTTATTAGACTGGTAAAAAGTATTTAATTCAAAAGAAAAAGGGTTGCATATGCAACCCTTTTTTTTTCTATTCAAACATCAGTTCTAACGTTAAATCATCTAAATAACCATCTGCTAAAAGATTGTTTTTTTCTTCGAAAGCTTTTATGGCATTAAAGGTTTCAATTCTGTAAACACCATCAACAGTAATAGTATCACCTTTTCGATTCAACTCTTTTTGAACTTCATAAATAATAGCATTTTTTTCGCCATTATAAAGTTTTATATTCGAATTGAAAAGGTTTTTAATTTTCTCGGACTTTAATTTTCTTTTGTGAGTTTTTAAGTCAATTCCTTCAGTTTCAAGAAATTTTATTTCTTTATTATTAATCCCTTTTTCTTTTAGTTTTGCAGAGTTTTCAAGAATAGCCTCATAAAAATGAACCTTGGCAAGTTTTTTAGCGTAGTTTTCTACAGCAACTTTTGTTTCAATATCATCATCTTCTGGAGTTCTCACATCAATTTTGTTGGCAGACCATTGCAACATTACATAACTATCTAAAGCCTTAACAGCTTCATAATAGTTTAGTAAAAGTTCTTGATTGTGATAAGAAACATCAATATTTTTATCAGTTTTGTAATTAATTTCTGGTGATGAATATCTTTTATATTGGCTATATTTTCCATAACCAATAAGCAATACAATAATTACAAGTAAAAATATAATGATTTTTTTCATATTTATTGGGAAGTTAGGTTGATGTCAATTTTTTAACAAATGTATAAAATCTTTTAGGAAATAAAGATATAATGAAATTTAAGGCAAAGTAAGATAATTTCTTGCATATTTGCACTTTAAGAAAGTAATAAACATACAAATTAATCTATGTATAACATCAAACAACATAAAATCGGGCGTTTTTTACGAATATGGATGTCGTTATTTTAGATTTTAAAATCTATAAAATAGTAAAAGCGTTCAAAATTCATTTTTTGGACGCTTTTTTATTGAAAGATTAACATCAATTAAGAAATCAATTTTAAAAATGATTTAAAAAAACACGTAGAATAATAATATATTTGCAAAAGAAAGCACAGTCTTTTTAGTGAAAAGAAAATAAACATGGGATCAGACATTAACAACTATATATTTAAAGCGTTAGAAAATTATCCTTACGATTTAGATGAAGTCATGGAAGCATTAAATTATGCTTTGTCTTATGACGAAAAAAATACAATGGCATTAACTTTAATGGGAAGAATGTATGCCGAAAAATTATACAAATACGAAGAAGCAATTCAATTTTTTAAAGATGCTTTAGCAGAAAATATTTATGCTTTTGAAGCCTATTTGCCTTATATCAATACCCTTTTATGGAATGAAGATTATAAGGAAGTGGAAGAGTTTATCGATTTTGCTTTAACTGTAAAAGGTTCTGATAAAGCAGTTTTATACTTAAAGAAAGCAGTTTTACACGATCAATTAAAAGACTATAAAAAAGCATTAGCTTTTGTTAAATTGGCAAAACTACATACATATAATGCTGAATTTATGGAAAATGTAAAAGAAGAAAAAGATAGGATTAAAGGTAAAATGCCAAAGAAAAAGAAAGTAGAAGCCGTAAAAAAGGATAAAAAAGAAAAGAAAAAGAAGAAGTAATTCTTGAAAATCTTACTTTTTTTTATTTAATAATTGTTTTGCAGGCTTATAAATATCATAAATTAACCACAATAGGTATGTGTGCACTTTGATATTTTTCATTTAATAAAGAGGCGTTTACAAAAAAGGTATTATTAATGGTGGTTGTTCCATAACCTTCATGAATATGCCCAAAAACATGTAATTTTGGTTGTATTTCAAACACTTTCTTTTTCAGTTCTTTACAACCAGAATACAAGCCAATTGTTGTTAAATCTAAAATTCCATGTGGAGGCCCATGTGTAATTAAAACATCTGTATCTGTGGGAATTAAATCCCAGTGTTTTTTAATTTCTTCACCTCTTTTTCTATTAAATGCCCAATTAAAAAACTCAGGTTGAATAGGAGAGCCCCAGAACTTTAAACCGTTAATTTCGCAGCCAGAATCGTTTAAATAAATTAGGTTTTCGAATTCAGTTTTTAAGTTGTTTTTTACGGCATTTTCAAAATAAAAATCGTGATTTCCAGCAATAAAAATTTTGTATTTATGTGGTTGTGATTGAAACCATTTTATAAAAACATCAACTTCTGCTTTTGTACCTCTTGAAGTTACATCACCAGCATGAATTAAAATATCACCTTTAGGAATCCTAAAGTTGTGGTGGGTGTGTGTATCAGAAATTAAAACAATTTTCATAGGCAGATTGCAAAGTTAAAGGTATTTATTGATAGTTTGAAGCTGCTTTGTGTAATTTTCCTGAAATTCGGTTAGGTAATATTATTCATAAAATCACAGACTCAACAATAACAAGCCAAATTAATAATTTGTAAACTTTATGTTTTAATTAAAAAAAAATGTAAAAGAGTTAAAAAATTAATCAAAAAAGACATTTTTCTGCTAAGAGTATAAATATCTTTACGTTTCTAAATTTTATTAATTGTCTGCTAAAAAACCAAAGAAAAGAAAGTATCGTTTTGTAAGGAGATTGCTACGTGTTTTACTAGGAATTGCTATTCTGTTTTTTCTCTTGTATCTGTTTATCAGAAGTCCTTGGGGACAAAATATTATTGTAGATAAAGCAACGAACTATGTATCTAGCAAAACAAATACAACTGTAGAAATTGATCAAGCTTTTATCACTTTTGATGGAAATTTGAAAGTTGAAGGGTTGTTTTTAAATGATAAAAAAGGCGATACTCTTATATATTCCAAATCTTTAGAAGCTAATTTGCCACTTTGGGGTTTAATAAATGGCACTGCTTTAGGTGTAGATGATGTAAAATGGAATGGTTTAAAAGCCAATATTATTAGAAAAGATACTGTTTCTGGTTATAATTTTCAGTTTTTAATAGATGCTTTTGCTACAAATTCTACAACTACAGTTGCAAAAGATTCCACAACTACATCACCAGAAATTGTTATTGGAAGTTTAAATTTATCTGCAATTGATGTTGTTTATATTGATATTCCTTTAGGAATTGAAAGCCGATTTAAAATTGGCGAGTTAGAAACTAGTATTGAAACTGTAGATGTTGAAAAGATGGTTTTTAGCATGAATGATTTGAATTTATCAAACTCAAACATCAAATATATTCAAAAACCAGTCTTAATAACTTCTACAGAAGAAGCTCCATTACCAAAATTATCCGCAGAAAATATTACTATAAAAAACACGAAAGTTTACTACAAAGCAGAAGAAAGTAATCTACTTACAGATTTAAATCTTGTTGATGTTGAGATAGAAAATCCTAACGTGAATTTACAAGAATCAATCTTTAAGGTTGATAAATTTGTATTGAGAGATTCTAAAACGCTTGTAGAAATGCAATCTACGAGTAATTCAAATTTAGAAACTACCAATTCTGAATTTATTTGGCCAGCAATTACTTTGGATGTTAATGAAATTGATATTGAAAATAACTCCATTAATTATATTGTAAACAACACTAAAATTAATAAAAATGCTTTTGATGCAAATGCAATTTCTTTGCAGGATGTAAATTTAAAAGCGTCAACAATTTTTTATAAAGATAAAAATGCAGGGTTGCTTATTGATACTTTTAATTTCAATGAAACTTCTGGCATCAATTTAGAAAAATTAAACCTGAATGTTCAATTAACAGATAAAAATTTAGATGTTACTAATTTGGTTGTAGAACTGAATAAAAATAAACTTAAGGCAAACGCGAGTGTAAGTTATAGCTCTTTTTCGCAATTTATGGCATCACCAGAAACAGCAAAATTAAAAGTTTCTTTATCGTCATTTAATATATTTTTAAAGGAATTATTTAAGATAGAACCCTCTTTAAGAAACAATAAAATTATTAACGATTTAAGTAAAAAGCCATTTACTGGGAACTTTTATGCAGATGGGACTTTCTCTAGCATAGAAATTTTTAACAGTAAAGTTTTGTGGGGAAATACCACTCAAATTTATTTAAATGGAATTGTTGAAAATCTTACAAATCCTGATAAACTTTCCTTAAATATTCCTGATTTTAAAGCAGAGACTATTAAAAAAGATGTGTTAACATTTATTAACGAAGAAGATTTAGGAATTCAAATTCCAGAGAATATTTATTTAACTGGGAATATTAATGGAGGTTTAAAGGATGTTGCTACCAACTTAAACTTAAAATCATCTCAAGGAATTATCGCTTTAAAAGGTAATTTTAAAAACACAAATACCATTGCTTTTGATGCTGATATCAAAATAGAAAAATATCAACTAAACCAACTTTTGAAAAACGATCAATTAGGAGAAATTTCTATTAGCGTACATACAAAAGGAAGTGGAAAGACGTTAAACGATTTAGATGCCGATTTAAATGCAACAGTTTCTGATTTCAAATTTAAAAATTACGCAATTAAAGATTTAAACCTTCAAGGAAAATTTAAAGATGGTAATGGAAAATTAGCATCAACCTATAAAGATGAGAATCTAAACATTACTTTAGATGCTTTGGTAAATTTAGATACTGTAAATACAAAAGCAACTGCAACTATTAATTTAATTGGTGCAGATTTGCAAGGTTTGGGCATTATGAAACGTAATGTAAAAACGGGTATGGATATTTCTTTAGAATTTAATGGGAATTTAGACAGCTATAAAGTAGATGCAGATGTTACAAATGGTGCAGTTGTTTACGATAATAGAACGTATTTATTAGGTTCTATAATTGCAAATGGCTTTGTAGATAAAGACACAACATCTGTTACTATCAAGAATAAATTAATAGATTTAGACTTGCAATCTAACACAGATCCTGCTACTTTTAGTAAATCTATACAACAACATATAGCAAGTTATTTTTATAGAGATGTAGTTGTAAAAGATTCTGTTAAAAAACCTGTAGATTTAAAATTAAAGACTAAAATAGCGCAAACATCGTTGTTAAGTGATGTTTTTTTAGTGAATGTAAAAGATATAGATACTATTAATATTTCTGTAGATTTTAATGAAGCGAACAGAAAATTAGATGCAAAAATTACAGCTCCTCACATTAATTATAGTGGAAACAAATTGGATAGTTTGGCTTTTACGATGAATACAGATGAGGATAATTTCAACTTTAAATTTGGTTTTAAAGAGATTCTTGCAAATCCATTAAATATTCCAAGAACCATAATTACAGGAAAACAAACTAATAATGAATTGTCATTAAATTTTGCTGGTTATCATAAAGGTGAAACTTTAATGAACGTAAATACCAAAATCACTGGAAATAGAGATCGTTTAAGTTTTACTGTAAATCCAGATAGTTTAATTTTAAATAAAAACAAATGGAATATTCCATCTGATAATGAAATTGTTTTTACTGAAGGTGATAAATTATTATTTACAAACTTTAAAATTGATAAAGAAAATCAATCTATAGAAATTACAGACAAATTACCAAATGTTGTCAAAAATCATATTGCAATAGATTATAATAATTTCAAAATAAGCGAGGTTTTTAATTATTTGAATCCTGATGAAAATTTAGCAACAGGAATTTTAAATGGAGATTTTGTGCTAGAAGATCCTTTTTATGATACTGGAATTATTGCAAACTTAAACGTAAGTCAATTTAAAGTTTTAAATACAGATTTAGGTAAATTAACTATGGATGCTAAATCTTTAGGAAATAATAAGTATGATTTTAGTGCAAAATTAGGTGAAGGTGATATCGATTTGAATTTAACTGGAGATTATTCTGTTACAAATAATGATGCAAATCTAAACTTAAATTTAGCGATTAATGAGTTTAAAATGAATGCGTTAAATTCACTTTCTTTAGGCGAAATTAAAGAGACAAGTGGTAGTTTTTCTGGCGATTTTAAAGTAACAGGAACCACATCCAACCCTAAATATAATGGCGAAATAAATTTTAAAGATGCCGTTTTTAACATCACAAAATTAAACACAAAATTTACCTTACAAAATGAAAAGTTAAGTGTTGATAATAAAGGACTTTCTTTAAACAACTTTACAATTTTAGATGCCAATAAAAATGCTTTGAAATTATCTGGTTTAATAGGCACAGAAAGCTTTATAAACCCAACATTTAATTTAGATTTAAAGGCAAATAACTTTAGAGTTTTAAACGCCAAAAAAGAGGATAATGCATCACTTTTTGGTTTGGCAACTTTTAATGCAAAAGCAAAACTTACTGGAGATTTACAAATACCAAAATTAAGTGCCAATGTTACTGTTGGTGCAGATACAAATTTAACGTATGTTTTACCTGCAACCTATGCAAATGTAGAGAGTAGAGATGAGGTTGTTGCTTTTGTAAATCGAGAAAATCCAGATGCAATTTTAACACAAACTGAAGAAAAAGCGGCGATTATTAGTGGTTTTGATATTAAAACAATCTTAAAGATTGATAAAAAAGCAACTGTAACAGTTGTTATAGATGAAGAAACTGGCGACAATTTTAAAATATCTGGAACAGGAGATTTTATTTTTACAATGTTGCCAAATGGTAGAATAACATTAACTGGAGGTTATGAAGTTGCAGATGGACATTATGAATTAAACCTTTATAATTTAGTAAATAGAAAGTTTAATTTAGTTCCTGGAAGTAGAATTACTTGGTCTGGAGATCCTTTTGATGCAGATTTAAATGTTACTGCAAGTTATCAAATAGAAACGTCTGCTTCTCCATTAATGGCAAGTCAAATTTCTAATGAAGATCCATCAGTAAAAAATAAGTTTAAACAAGTTTTACCTTTTAATGTGTATTTAAATATTGATGGTGAATTGCTAAAACCTAAAATTTCTTTCAATTTAAATATGCCAGAAGAAGATCAAGGAGCAATTGGTGGGCAAGTTTATGGAAGAGTACAACAAGTAAATCAACAAGAAGAAGAATTAAATAAGCAAGTTTTTTCTTTATTGGTTTTAAATAGATTTTATCCAAATTCAGGAAGTGATGGAAGTACAGGAGGTTTTGCAACCATTGCAAGAGATAATTTAAATGATGCAGTTTCTGGGCAATTAAATGCATTTTCTGATAATCTTTTAGGTAGTTCTGGTATAGAGTTAGATTTCGATTTAAATAGTTATACAGATTACCAAGGAGCAAGTGCCACAGATAGAACTCAGTTAGGAGTTACAGCGCAAAAAAAGTTGTTTAACGAACGATTAACTGTAAGAGTTGGTAGTGATGTAGATATTCAAGGAAGTAGTTCTACAGGAGAAACATCGCCATTAATTGGGAATGTGAGTATTGAATATAAACTATCTGAAGATGGCAGATATCGTGTAAAAGGTTTTAGAAAAAGTGAATTCGAAAACGTGATTGATGGACAAACGATTGTAAGTGGAATTGCATTAATTTTTACACAAGAATTTAATGAGTTTAACGAATTATGGGATGCTATTTTTAGAGCTAAAGAGGATGAAGAAGAAATAAAAAAGGCTAAAAAAGAAGCAGCTAGAAAATTGAAAAAGAAACAAGCAGCAACTAACGAAAGCATTCAAAAGAAAAAGAATTAATTTTAATGAAAAATATACAAACTAAAATCGGTTTATTTTTTTTAGCAATACTGTTATATTCTTGCAGTATTAACAAATTTATTCCTGAAGGAAAACGCTTATACACAGGTGCAAAAATTGAGATTGATGCAGATTCAACTATACAGAAAGTAAATAGACTAAAAGAAAATTTATTAACTGTTGTGTCACCTAAACCAAATACCAAATTATTAGGGATGCATTTGGGTTTGTATTATTACTATAAAAATCAGAAGGAAAATACCAATTTTATTAATAAATGGTTGTATAAAAAAATAGGTCAAGAACCTGTTTATCAGGAGGATGTTGAGTTGTTAGATGTAGAAGATATTTTAAGAAATCGATTAGAGAATAATGGTTTTTTTTATAGCACAGTAGTTTCCTCTTTTAATGAAAAAGAAAAAAGAGCTTCTGCAACCTATAATTTACAAGTACCAAAACCTTATAAAATGGCAAATTATAAGATTGATAGTATGGTTTCTCCAATTTATAAAGACATTAAAAAAGCGACTGTAACATCTCCTTTTCAAAAAGATATGCGTTTCGATTTAAATAACTTGAAATTAGAACGCCAACGTTTAGATGTTGAATTAAAGAAAATGGGCTACTATAATTTTAATCCTAGTTTTTTAATTTTTGAGGCAGACACGAATCAGTATAAAAATAAAAAGTTCGATTTATTCTTAAAATTAAAGGCGAATGTGCCTAAAAAATCTACTGTTCCTTATACTTTAAAAACAATTAATGTATATCCTAATTACAATTTAAGAGATTCTACAACTACAAAGGCTATCAAATTCGATTCGATAAATTATTATCAAGATGAAATATTTTTTAAACCTGAATTCCTAGACGAATTTATCACTTTAAAAAAAGGAAGTAATTACAATCCAATAACTTCTAAAAATACTGCAAGACGTTTGTCATCGATTGGAGCTTATAAATACGTAAACATTCAATACAAAGAATTAGATTCTACCATAACTGGCAATGAAGGTAATTTAGAAGCGAACATTTTTTTATCGCCTTTAACAAAAAGAGCGATTCGTGCAGAATTGCAGGCAGTTACAAAATCTAATAATTTTGCAGGCCCAACTTTAGGTGTAACTTTTAGTAACAGAAACTTATTTAAAGGTGGTGAAACTTTAAATATAAGTTCTACAATTGGTTATGAAACCCAAGTTTCAGGTGGAGATAATGCAGGTTTAAGCAGTTTGGAATTAGGTTTAAAATCCGAATTAATTTTTCCAAGAGTTATTGCTCCTTTTTCTTTTAGAGAAGATTTTTTCGAATATTCAATTCCAAAAACAAAAACGAGTTTAAGTGCAACTTATTTAAGTAGAAGTGAATTATATACGTTACTTTCTGGAACTGCGCTTTTTGGTTATGTTTGGAATGCCAATAAATATATCACATACGAATTCAACCCAATCTCAGTAAATTATACGCGTTTATCAAATACAACACCAGAATTTGAGCAAATATTAGATGATAATCCATTTTTAGAGCTAAGTTTCGATCAGCAATTTATATCGGGTTTAACCTTTGCATTTACGTATAATGAAATGGTAAGTCCATCAAAAACACATCAATTTTATGTAAATAGTACTTTAGATGTTGCAGGAAATTCTATTAGTTTATTTGATAGAGAATCGTCTACAAGCGCATCAAAAGAATTTTTAGGATTAGAATACGCACAATATGCAAAAGCCGATGTAGATTTTAGATATCATTTTAATTTTGGTAGAAATAAAGAACAAAAAATAGCAGCAAGATTATTTGCAGGTTATGGTTTAGCTTATGGTAATTCTGATGTTGTACCTTTTGTAAAACAATATTTTTCTGGAGGTCCTTATAGTGTAAGAGCGTTTAATATTCGTTCTTTAGGACCAGGAACTTATGCAGATACCACTTCAGAAGACAACAGTTCTTTTTTCGATAGAACAGGTAATATTCGTTTGGAAGCCAATATCGAATATCGTTTTCCTATTTATTCATTCTTTAAAGGCGCTGTTTTTGCTGATGCTGGAAATGTGTGGAATTCTGTTGCAAACCCAAGTTTTAATGGTCAAGATAAATTTACATCAAACTTTATAAACGAATTAGGAATGGGAGCAGGAGTAGGTTTGCGAATTGATGTGCAAGGTTTTGTAATTCGTTTTGATTTAGCTGCGCCTTTTCACGATCCTGGTTTGCCAGAAGGAGAACGTTTAGATTTTAGATTTGATGACCCAGTTTTAAACTTTGCAATAGGGTATTCTTTTTAGGTTTTTAAAAATCTTTTGCAACTTTCTCAAGCTCTAACTCGTTTAAAATACCAATTCTTTTACTTTTAATAAGAATTAAACCTTTCTTTTTAAAGTCGGATAATAAACGAATTGTAGATTCTGTGGCTGCACCAATAATATCTGCAAAATCTTCGCGAGAAAGATTCACGTCTATAAATTCATCATCTGTAAAATTAAAGTTTCTATGCAAGTATAATAAAGCTTCAGCTAAACGTTGTTTTACAGTTTTTTGAGCCATATCAACAATTAGGTTATCTGCTTGTTTTAAATTGCCAGCCATACCTTTTAAAACGCTCATAGAAAAATTGGAGTTTTTCTGTAAATCCAACAGAATTTCTGATTTTGGAACAAAACAAACTTCCATATCCTCTAAAGCAACTGCTTTTAGGTTTGATACTTCATCAGAAATTAAAGATCTTTCACCTAATAAACTTCCTTTTGTGACTAAATTTAAAATTTGGTTTCTACCATTTGCACTCATTTTAGAAACCTTACAAATACCATCTTTAATACAAAAAACGCCATCTAAATGTTCATTTTCTTCGAAAATAGTTTCTCCTTTTTTTATGAATTTACTTGTTTTACAGGCAGAGACTCTTTGAAGTTCTTCTCTAGTCAGTTCTTTTAATGAGTTAAATTGACGTACAATACATTGTTCACATTTGCTCATTTTATTGGTAGGTTTGATAGGTTAACAAATATATTTAAAAAAGATGACATATATCATGTTTTAGAATTCATTGTTGTCGGAAATTTGCACAAGGCAAAAGAGTAAATATGAATACGACACAATGTTATCATTGTGGAGATTCTTGTAATGATACTATCATAAAAGTTGAGGAGAAAAATTTCTGTTGCAATGGTTGTAAAACTGTTTATGAAATTTTTTCTGAAAATGATTTGACATGTTATTATGATTTTCAAGAAAATCCAGGAGCAATTCCAACAGAAATTCAAGGAAAATACGATTTTCTTGACAACAAAACTATCCTTGATAAATTATTAGATTTTAATGATGATGCAACACAAATTGTAACATTATATATTCCTCACATTCACTGCAGTTCTTGTATTTGGGTGTTAGAAAATTTGCATAAATTAAACTCAAAAATAACAACTTCACAAGTAGATTTCCCTAAGAAAACAGTAAGAATAACCTACAATTCCACAACTATTTCTTTAAAAGAAATTGTGCTTTTGTTAAGTTCAATTGGTTACGAACCTTATATAAGTTTAGAAGATTATGAAGCTGGAAAAAAGAAAGTAGACAGAAGTTTAATTTATAAACTTGGTGTTGCAGGTTTTGCGTTTGGAAATGTAATGTTCCTCTCTTTTCCAGAGTATTTTGAAGTAGATGGTTATTGGATCGAAGAATATAAAAATATATTTCGATGGTTGATGTTTTTCTTCTCTTTACCTGTCGTTTTTTACGCTGGTAAAGATTATTTTGTTTCTGCTTATAAAGGTTTGCGTTCAAAAATTTTAAATATTGATGTACCAATTGCCTTGGGTATTTTGGTATTGTTTGTTAGAAGTTCTGTAGAAATTATTTTCGATTTAGGAACTGGTTTTTTTGATAGTTTAACAGGCTTGGTTTTCTTTTTATTATTAGGAAAGTATTTTCAACAAAAAACTTACAATTTCTTATCTTTTGAAAGGGATTATAAATCATATTTTCCAATTGCAGTCACTAGAATTTTAGCAAATAATAAAGAAGAAAATGTTCAGATTTACGATGTAGAAAAAGGCGATAGATTATTAATTAGAAATCAAGAATTAATTCCTGTAGATGGAATTTTAATCAACGGAAATGCACAAATAGATTACAGTTTTGTAACTGGAGAAGCTGTTCCTGTTGCCAAAAAATCTGGAGATAAATTATTTGCAGGAGGCAAACAGCTGTCAGGAATCCTAGAAATGGAGGTTTTAGCATCTGTTTCTCAGAGTTATTTAACTCAACTCTGGAGTAACGATGTTTTCGCAAAAGATAAATCATCAACCTTTAAAACGCTAACAGATAACATCAGTAAAAACTTTACCATTTTTGTGTTGTCAGTTGCATTTTTATCAACGGCATTTTGGCTATTTTATGATGCCAGTAAAGCCTTAAATGTTTTTACAGCAGTTTTAATTATTGCTTGTCCTTGTGCAATTGCATTGGCAGCACCATTTACTTTAGGGAATTTATTGCGCATTTTTGGAAAGCAAAAATTCTATTTAAAAAATGCCACAGTTATTGAGCAATTAGCAGGAATAAATTCCATTATTTTTGATAAAACAGGTACACTTACCACCAATAAAGAAAGCACTATTTCGTACGATGGGATTTCTTTAAATCAACAAGAAAAAAGGATTTTAAAAAGTGCTTTAAGAGCTTCCAATCATCCATTAAGTAGAAATTTATACAACACTTTTGCAGATTTAGAAACCTTAGAAATAACAAATTATGATGAAGTTGTTGGGAATGGAATCAAAGCAAAGTATAAGGAAACTTCCCTAAAATTAGGCGCTGCTTTTTTTGTGAAGAATGAAACTGAAAATAGTTCTTTAGATACAGCTGTTCATATCAGTTTTAATAATATTTATAAGGGAAAATTTACTTTTAAAAATTCATACAGAAAAGAGGTTATTGCACTTTTAAACTCTCTAAAAAACGAGTATGATTTGGCAGTTGTTTCTGGTGATAATGAAGGCGAAAGAGATTATTTAAAAGAAAATTTACCTGAAAAGACAAATCTATTATTCAATCAAAAACCAAATGATAAATTAAATGTAATTGCAAAATTACAACAAGAACATAAAAAAGTTGTGATGGTTGGAGATGGTTTAAATGATGCTGGAGCTTTAGCACAAAGTGATGTTGGTATTGCTTTATCAGAAAATATAAATGTGTTTTCTCCTGCTTGTGATGCTATTTTAGATGCTTCACAATTTCATAAAATAGGAACATTTTTACACGCTTCAAAAAAAGCGATAGTTATTATTAAATACTGTTTTATACTTTCTTTATGCTACAATTTAATAGGCTTGTATTTTGCAACAACAGGTCAATTAAAACCAGTTATAGCAGCAATTTTAATGCCTTTAAGCTCTATAAGTGTGGTTGTTTTTACAACAGTTGCCACTAATTTATTAGGAAAAAAAATAAATAGATAATGAAATCATTAATTCAAAAATACAATATTCCAGGACCAAGATATACGAGTTATCCAACTGTACCTTTTTGGGATTCAGCAACTTTTAGCAAAGAAAAATGGATTGAAAGTTTTAAGAAATCATTTATAAAATCCAACGAAAAAGAAGGCATCAGTTTATATATTCATTTACCTTTTTGTGAAAGTTTGTGCACGTTTTGTGCCTGTCATAAACATATTACAAAACGTCATGAGGTTGAAGAAGAATATATACAAACCGTTTTAAAAGAATGGCAGTTATATGTTAATTTAGTTGATGAAACACCTATTGTTAAAGAATTACATTTAGGTGGAGGAACTCCTACTTTTTTCTCAAAAGAGCAATTACAAATTTTAATGGACGGACTTTTTAAAATAGCAAAAAAGCATCCAGAAGCTGAATTTAGTTTCGAAGGTCATCCAAATAATACAACCAAAGAACAACTACAAACTTTGTACAATTGTGGTTTTGAAAGAGTGAGTTTTGGTGTGCAAGATTATAACTTAAAAGTACAAGAAGCAATTCATAGAGTACAACCTTTTGAAGCTGTTGAACAAGTTACAAAGTGGGCAAGAGAAATTGGCTATACATCTGTGAGTCACGATTTAATTTTCGGACTTCCTCATCAAACAAAAGAAAACGTAATTTATAGCATTAACAAAACAAAAGAATTACAACCAGATAGAATTTCATTTTACAGTTATGCACACGTGCCTTGGGTAAAAGGAGTAGGCCAAAGAGGTTTTAATGAAGATGATTTGCCAAAAGACGAAGAAAAAAGACAGTTGTATGAAATTGGTAAAGAGTTGTTTGCAGAATTAGGCTATGAAGAAATTGGCATGGATCATTTTGCATTAAAATCTGATAGTTTGTATAAAGCAACCATCAACAAGACATTGCATAGAAATTTTATGGGGTATACATCAAGCAAAACACAATTAATGGTTGGTTTGGGCATGTCATCAATTTCTGATTCTTGGTATGGTTTTGCACAAAATGTAAAAACGGTTAAAGAATATCAGCAACTTGTAAATGAAGGTGAAATTCCTGTTTTTAGAGGTCATATTTTATCAGAAGAAGATACAATTATTAGAAAACACATTTTGAATATGATGTGTCATTTTACTACTTCTTGGGATACAAAAGAAACACAAATAAAAAATATTGATACGCATTTAGCATTATTAAAAGAATTAGAAGAAGATGGTTTGGTTCATATAGGAGAAACGTCCTTATCAATACCAGAAAAGGCAAGACCTTTTATCAGAAATATCTGTATGGCTTTTGATGTTCATTTATTAGCAAAAAAACCAACCACAAAATTATTTTCACAAACCATATAAATCAAAAAGCATTAACATTTTTTTAAGAAACATGACAAATGTCATGTTTTAAGAATTGGATGATTATTATTTTTGATGAATCAAATTATCAGGCAAGATATGAGCGTAATATACCTACTACTAACACTAAGTATTCTAGTGGCAATTGTATTCTTTATTGCATTTATTTATTCAGTAAAAAAAGGACAGTATGATGATTCATACACGCCTTCAGTTAGAATGCTGTTTGATGATGAACTCGTAAAAGAAGTTAAAAAAAACAAGTAAAATTTAGATTTTAATTATGGAGATGCAACAGTTTTATTATGACAATAAAATAGTCAAGAAGTTTATTTATGCTACCCTAATTTGGGGGATAGTTGGTTTTAGTGTTGGTTTGCTTTTGGCATTTATGTTTTTATTCCCAAATGTAACAGACGGAATTTCGTGGTTAAGTTTCGGACGTTTAAGACCTTTACATACCAATGCTGTGATTTTTGCCTTTGTTGGTAATGCAATTTATGCAGGAGTTTATTATTCTTTGCAACGATTGCTAAAAGCAAGAATGGCAAGTAACTTTTTAAGTAATTTTAACTTTTGGGGTTGGCAAGCAATTATAGTTGCAGCAGCAATTACACTTCCTTTAGGATATACATCATCAAAAGAATATGCTGAATTAGAATGGCCAATAGATATTATGATTGCTTTGGTTTGGGTTGCATTTGGTGTAAACATGATTTGGACAATCTTACAGAGAAGACAACGTCATTTATACGTAGCAATCTGGTTTTATTTAGGAACTTTTGTAACAGTTGCAGTTTTACATATTTTTAACAGTTTAGCTTTACCAGTAAGTTTCTTAAAAAGTTATTCAGTATATGCAGGTGTGCAAGATGCACTTGTTCAATGGTGGTATGGACATAATGCAGTAGCGTTTTTCTTAACAACACCGTTTTTAGGATTGATGTATTATTTTGTACCTAAAGCAGCAAACAGACCTGTATATTCTTACAGATTATCAATTGTGCATTTTTGGTCTTTAATCTTTATTTATATCTGGGCAGGACCTCACCATTTATTATATACTTCTTTACCAAACTGGGCTCAGAATTTAGGAGTTGCATTTTCTATTATGTTATTAGCACCTTCTTGGGGTGGAATGATCAATGGACTTTTAACTTTAAGAGGTGCTTGGGATAAAGTAAGAACAGATCCTGTTTTAAAATTTATGGTAGTTGCAATTACTGGTTATGGAATGGCAACTTTTGAAGGACCAATGTTATCACTTAAAAACGTAAATGCAATTGCACATTTTTCTGATTGGATTATTGCTCACGTTCACGTTGGTGCATTAGCTTGGAATGGTTTCTTTACGTTTGGTATGTTATATTGGATGATTCCAAGGATGTTTAAAACAACTTTATATTCTAAAGGATTAGCCAATTTCCATTTTTGGATTGGAACTTTAGGAATTATTTTATACACGTTACCAATGTATGTTGCAGGTTTTGTGCAAGCATCAATGTGGAAACAATTTAATCCTGATGGATCTCTTACTTATGGAAACTTCTTGGAAACAGTAAATGAAATTATTCCTATGTATTGGATGCGTGCCATTGGTGGAACCATGTTTATAATTGGTGCAATAGTAATGTTGTACAATGTTGTAAGAACTGTAAAACAAGGAAGTGGAGTAGAAGATGAGTTGGCAGAAGCTGCAGCTTTAACAAAAATTTCTAAACATAGAAGAAAAGGTGAAGGTTACCATACTTGGTTAGAAAGAAAACCTATCAAATTAACAATTTTTGCAACGATTGCTATTCTAATTGGAGGTGTTATTCAAATTGTACCAACGTTGTTAGTAAAATCTAACATACCAACTATTAGTAGTGTAAAACCATATACACCTTTAGAATTAGAAGGACGTGATTTATATATTAGAGAAGGTTGTGTGGGTTGTCACTCACAAATGGTAAGACCATTTAGAAGTGAAGTAGAACGTTATGGAGAATACTCTAAAGCAGGAGAATTTGTGTATGATCATCCATTTTTATGGGGAAGTAAACGTACAGGGCCAGATTTACATAGAATTGGATCAAAATATTCTGATAGCTGGCATTTAAATCATTTTTATGATCCACAAAGTATTTCTCCAGGTTCTATAATGCCATCTTATAAATGGTTAATTAGAAGTAAGCTTGATAAATCGAATACTGTAACAAAAATGGAAGCAATGGTTTCTTTAGGTGTTCCTTATTCTGATGAAGAAATTGCAAATGCACAAGCTTTAATGGATGCTCAAGGAAAACAAATCGAAGAGAATTTGTATCAAGATCCAGATTTTGCTGAAAGTTATGAGGCTGATAAAAAATATGCTAAAGAAAACGGACAAGACTTTGTGGAAATGAAAGATAGAGAAGTTGTAGCAATTATTGCCTATATACAAAGATTAGGGACAGATATTAAAGTAAAAGACGAACAAAAAATTTCTAAAAAATAAGAAGATGTTTAAATTTATAAAAGGTCATTTAGAAACGATTACAGGGATAGAAATATATCCATTAATATCACTACTAATATTCTTTACATTTTTTGTAGCCTTATTTTGGTGGGTGTTTACAGCAAAAAAAGACTATATCAATAAGGTTAGTAACATTCCTTTAGATCAATAAAAACAGCATTATCATGAAAAAAAAGATTCAATCTACAGTTTATATACTATTTATATTAGTAACATTTTTTGCGCTTGTAAATGCTTTTAAATCGTATCAAAACCCTTTAAGTATTTATGAAAACCCATTAGTTTGGTTTGCATTAATTGGTTTTATTGCAGTTATTGTTTTAAAAGAAGTTGTAAGTTTTATTGCGACATCAAAAATAACAGAAAGACAAAATGAGGAAGCAGGCATTATTCCTGAAGATCCAAACCTTTGGATAAAAAAGTTATTGGTGAAATTTACAAGATCTAAATCTATTGATGAAGAAGAAGATATTG
>CAXBPL010000031.1:0-30866 GCA_963977615.1 uncultured Polaribacter sp.
TCATATTTTTTTCTGAAATTATTTTGAAATTCAGTCAGACTTTGACAAGAATTTTCAGCGTATTTTTTGTATTTCAAAGCTTTAAATATCAATTCAGTTCAGATTTTTTGGCATTAAGCACAACTCCTTGTATAATAACACATATTAAACATACCCCATAAATTAAACAGAATAGTGTGACTTTTATACTACTGTTATCTTGTAAAGATAATTCATTTATAAAAGTATTTAAAAAAAATCAAATTCACACAAAATAGAAATATAAAAAAGGCTTGCAAACCAATTGGTCTGCAAGCCTTTTTAAATATTAAATATATTATTTAAAATACTAAACCATATTTTCTTTTTGTTGTGCATCTACAGCTGCTAAAGCTGCCATATTTACCATTTCATCTACACTAGCACCTAATTGTAAAACGTGAACGGCTTTACTTAATCCTAAAATTACAGGACCAATAGATTCTGCACCTTCTAATTCTTTTAAAAGTTTATAGGTAATATTTGCCGATTCTAAATTTGGGAAAATTAACACATTTACTTTTTTACCATTCAATTTAGAGAAAGGAAATTCTTTCGCCAACATTTCTGAATTTAAAGCAAAATCTGCTTGAATTTCTCCATCTACAACCATATCAGGAAAATTACGATGCATAAAGGTAACAGCTTCTTTAATTTTCGTTGAAGTTTCATGTGTGGAAGATCCAAAGTTAGAAAAAGATAACATGGCTACATTTGGTTTTACACCAAACATTTTTGTTAAATTGGTCGTTAACTGCACAATTTTTACTAAATCTTTTGCAGAAGGATTGATGTTAATAGTAGTATCTGCTAAAAACATTGGACCTTGTTTCGTCAACATTAAATTACAAGCAGCAATTTTAGAAACTCCTTTCTCTTTTGGAATTAACTCTAAAATTGGTCTCACAACAGAAGGATAAGGTCTTGAATATCCTGTGATTAAAGCATCAGCTTCTTTTTCGTTTACCATCATTGCTCCAAAATAATTACGCTCACGCATTAATTTTTTTGCTTCCGATAATGTTCTACCTTTTCGTTGTCTGCTTTTCCAATAGGCTTCTCCATAACGATCTCTTCGTTTTTCCTCTTCATCTGTTTTTGGATCGTAAAGTGGCACATCATCTGTAAAACCAATTTCTTCTTTCAGTTCCAGAATTACTTCTCTTCTTCCTAATAAAATCGGGATTCCTATTTTTTCTTCATGTACTCTTTGTGCTGCTTTTAAAACATCTAAATGATCAGCTTCAGCAAAAACAATACGTTTTAAATTACTTTTAGCTCTGTTGTGTAGCAATCTAATTTCTTTACTACCAGAACCAGAACGTTCCATTAATTCTTCTCTATATTTATCCCAATCTGTAATTGGCTCTAAAGCAACTCCAGAATCCATTGCAGCTTTTGCAATTGCTGGTGGAATTTCATAAATTAATCTTGGGTCAAAAGGTTTTGGAATAATATATTCTGCACCAAAAGCCAAACTAACTTCATCGTACACAATATTTACTTGTTCAGGAACTGTTTTTTTAGCTAAATCTGCTAAAGCATGCACAGCAGCCATTTTCATTTCCTCATTAATTTTAGTAGCTCTAACATCTAAAGCACCTCTAAAAATAAACGGAAAACCAAGTACATTATTTACTTGATTAGGATGATCAGATCTTCCTGTAGCCATTAAAATATCATCTCTTGTAGCAATTGCTAAATCGTAATCTATTTCTGGAACAGGGTTTGCCATTGCAAAAACAATTGGTTTTTTACCCATTGATAACAGCATTTCTGGTGTCACCACATTTCCCATCGATAAACCAATAAAAACATCGGCATTTTGCATTGCTTCTTCCAGCGTATGCAAATCTTGAGACGTTGCAAATTCAGCTTTTTGAGAAGTTAAATTGTCTCTATCTTTTCTGATAACTCCTTTGCTATCACACATTACAATGTTTTCTCTAACTGCACCTAATTTCAAATACAAGCGTGTACAAGAAATTGCAGCAGCTCCAGCACCATTAATGACCATTTTTACTTTGGTAATATCTTTTTTGGTGATTTCAATCGCGTTTTTTAATGCAGCAGCAGAAATAATGGCAGTTCCATGTTGATCATCATGCATTACAGGAATGTCTAATTCCTCCTTTAAACGTCTTTCAATTTCAAAAGCTTCTGGCGCTTTTATGTCTTCTAAATTAATACCTCCAAAAGTTGGTGCAATTGCTTTTACTGTCGATATAAAATGCTCTACATTTTTAGAATCTATTTCGATGTCAAAAACATCAATGTCAGCAAAAATCTTGAATAACAACCCTTTTCCTTCCATTACTGGTTTTGAGGCTTCTGGACCAATATCGCCCAAACCTAAAACTGCTGATCCATCTGTAATTACAGCTACTAAATTACCTTTAGCAGTATATTTGTAAGCATTGTTTTTATCTTTTGCAATTTCTAAACAAGGCTCTGCAACTCCTGGAGAATAGGCTAATGCTAAATCGTGCTGAGTTGCATACTTTTTAGTGGGTACAACTTCAATTTTTCCTGGTTTTGGCTTTGCGTGATATAATAAAGCTTCATGTCTTTTTCTAGAATCGCTCATGCTTAAATTTGTTTTTAAATTGACAAACAAAGATAAGGTTTAAAAATAAAGGGTAAAGTTATTTTAAGCTTTTAAAAAATGATTTTTAATAGCAATTTGTTAAATTTTAAAATACTAGCCTTTTGAGAATTACATTTTTTAAGTTATATGTAGGAGACAACTTTTTAAGATGAATCTGCGTCTTTACTTTAATCGATTAATTTTAATTGTTTAACAAAATTTCAGTGATTACTTGTAACAGAAACTTTAAATTTACGTCCAATAAAAGAAAATCTACCAAATGAAAAAAATTACTTTTCTAATTTTCCTTTTTATATCCACAATACAAATTGCACAAATAAAAGGAACTGTAACAGATGTTAAAAACGAACCTCTTTCTTTTGTAAGTATTTATTTGGATAAAACTGTTACAGGAACTACCTCTAATGATGCTGGAGAATATGTTTTAGACATCAACAAAAAAGGAAATTACACAATTGTTTTTCAGTTTTTAGGGTATAAAACGATCAAGAAAAAGGTTTCTATTACTTCTTTTCCTTTTGAATTAAATGTACAGTTAGAAGAAGAAGATATTCAATTAAATGAGATTTCAATATCAACAAAAGATAACCCAGCAAACAGAATTATTAGAAAGGTTATTGAGAATAAAGATAAAAACACCGATAAATATTCAAATTATACTGCCAAATTTTATTCTCGTGGATTAACTAGAATTAAAGATGCTCCAGAAAAGTTTGTAGGCATAACTATGGGCGATTTTGGTGGTGGTTTAGATTCTACAAGAAGTGGTATTATTTATTTGTCAGAAACTTTTTCGAACATATCTTTTCAAAAATCACCTAAAAAATTTAAGGAAAAAATTGTAGCTTCTAAAGTTTCTGGAGAAGATAATGGTGTAAGTTTTAATAGGGCAGAAGATTCAAATATCGATTTATATGAAAATAGTATCGAAGTTTTTAACGATTTAGTTTCGCCAATTTCTGGCAATGCTTTTAGCTATTACAATTATAAATTAGAGGGAACTTTTTATGATAACAATGGTAAACTGATTAATAAAATTAATGTGTTGCCAAAACGTAAAAACGATCGAATTTTTGAAGGTTCAATCTATATTGTAGAAGATGATTGGGCTTTGTATGGATCTGATTTAACAACCACAGGAAAACAAGTAAACCTTCCTTTTGTAAATTCTTTAGGATTAAAACAAACGTATAATTATTCAGATAAAATAGATGCATGGGTTTTAATTGGGCAAACCATAGATTTTGATATTAAATTTTTAGGTTTTAAGCCAAAAGGGAAGTTTTCTTATGTGTATTCAGATTATAATTTTAAGCCTGATTTTGCCGAAAAAACGTTTACAAATGAAGTCTTATCTTTTGAAAAAGATGCCACAAAAAAAGATACAACTTTTTGGAATACATTAAGACCTGTGCCACTTACAAAAGAAGAAACGCAAGATTATTCTTTAAAAGATAGTATTAAAACAATAAGAAAATCTAAAAAATATTTAGATTCCTTAGATCTAAAAGCTAATAAATTTGGGGTATTTGACCCTATAACAGGTTATACCTTCCGAAATTCTTATGAAGATTGGTCTTTTTCTTACAATGGTCCTATGTTAAGAACGGGTTTTAATACGGTTCAGGGTTTTTATACATCTGCTGGTTTTAGTTATTTTAAAACTTTAAATGAAGAAGGAAAATGGTGGAATGCAGGCATCAATGCCAATTATGGTTTTTCTGATAAACGTTTAAGACCAACATTTTATTTTTCTAAAAAATGGGATAATTTTTCGAAACCTAGACTGTCTATTTCTGGAGGAATTGTAACCCCACAGTTTAATGGTAGAGATCCTATTTTTAAATTAAACAATACAATTACGTCTCTTTTGTATAGAGATAACTTTATGAAAATATATGAAAAAACATATACAGAAGTTCAGTATTCAGAAGAAATTAAAAACGGGATTTACTTTTTTGGTTCTTTAGAATATGCAAAAAGAACACCACTTTTTAATACAACAGACTATTCATTTGCAAAACAAGACACCAATGGATATACCTCTAACAACCCTTTAAATCCTACAGATTTTAGTACTAGTACTTTTACAGAGCATCATATTGCAACTTTAAATATTGGAACAACTTTTGTGTTTGGTCAAAAATATTTAAGTTATCCAGATATGAAAGTAAATCAGGGTAATGACAAATACCCAACTGTAAGTGTAAATTATATTAAAAGATTTGGAGCAAGTAATACTGACCTAAATTCAGATTTATTTATTGCGAATGTAAAGCAGAATATTACAGCAGGTAATTTTGGTGATTTTGCGTATCAACTTAGAGGAGGTGCTTTTTTAAAGCAAAAAAATATTGCTTTTATGGATAAGTTGCAAGCCAATGGAAATCAATTATTATTTCCTATAGATAGAGAGTTAAACAGTTTTAATTTACTGGAATATTATAAATATTATACAAATGATAAATATGCAGAAATGCATATGGAACATGATTTTAAAGGCTCTATTTTAGGAAAAATTCCTTTAGTGAATAAGCTAAATTTCCATTTAATAGTTGGTGGAAAAGTGTTGTTTATGGCTGATAAAAATCCTTATTCTGAATATTCAGTTGGTTTAGCAAATCTAGGTTTTGGTAAATACCGCTTTTTACGATTAGAGTATGTAAATGCAAATTATGGGAATATTAATGAAAGTGGCTTGGTCTTTAGAGCCAGCTTATTTTAATAATTTTTTTAGATGAATATAAAAACACTTTTTTTTGGAATAACTGCAGATTTGGTTCAGAATTCAGAACTACAAATCTCTGTTGATGAAAATAGTTCTGTCGCTAATTTTAAGTTGATGCTGAAAGATAAATTCCCACAGTTAGAAAACTTAAATTCGTACGCAATTGCTGTAAATGAAGAATATGCAGAGAATGCTTTAACCCTGAAAAATGGAGATATTGTTGCGATTATTCCACCTGTAAGTGGAGGGTAAAAGAAAGCCCATCTTAATCTTCCCAAAGGGAAAATACTCTTATGTTATTTATACTATTTTCTATTTGAAATTGTTGAAAAAAAATTCTCTGTAACTCTCTGTTTTTTGCTCTGTGAATCTCTGTGTCAAAACTTTTTCTACAGAAAATTATTTCTGCATATATTTCTTATCAACATAAAAAGTACCAAAAGGAATTACAGAAGCAATTAAAACAATTCCCAAAGTTTTGTTGTTCCAATTCATTTCCTTTTTAATCACAATTGCCAAAACAATATAAAGCATAAATAGAATTCCATGAGGCATTCCAAGCATTTTTACATACGATGCATCTCCTTGTAAATACTTAATTGGTGTTGCAATAAATAATAAAAGTAAGTAAGAAACGCCTTCTAAAAAACTAATAACTCTAAAGATATTTTTCATTGAATTGATGGATAGTAAATTCTTCTAATTTCGATTTTTCATCAAAATTGTATCGAGAACTTTTGGTTTAAAATTTCAGTTGCAAAAATACAACTTTGTTTTACTATTTTTGTCTTGTGTTGAACTTGTTTCAGTATTTTATAACTATTTTAGTATTTATAAATATGATTAAAACATCCATAAAAATCACATCAGAAAAATTAAATCTGCAAGAATGTTACAATTTTGTAGAAGATGATTTTTGTGGAGGAATTTCGGCATTTATTGGCACTGTAAGAAACGATACGCAAGGAAAAGAAGTTACGCAATTAGATTTTTCTACCTACAAACCAATGGCAATTAAAGAAATGCAAAAAATTGCAGATTTGGCTTTATTGAAGTTTGATATATTTAAAATCGCGATTCATCATGCAGAAGGAATGTTGCAAGTTGGCGATATTCCAGTAATCATTACAACTTCTTCTAAACACAGAAAAGCAGCTTTTTTAGCCTGCGAATTTGCTATTGATACTTTAAAGGAAAGTGTCCCAATTTGGAAAAAAGAACATTTTTCTGATGGCGAAGTTTGGGTAAATGCGCACCCGTAATTTAAAAAAGGTTTTCTTACTTCAATTTTAAGCTGTTAAAGCTATTTTTTTCTTTAAATAAGAAGCGATAATTTTTTGAATATCGTTATTGTCTTTTTGAGGTTCTACAAAAAATTGATAGTCTTCAGGATTTTCTAATTGTTCAGATTGTTGCGTTTCTACATATCCAAAACCTTTGTAAATTCCATTTAAAATTAAGGCGAAACCAATTTCGTTTTCAGTTCTTCCTGTTTCTTTTAAAATAAAATTTTGTTTATTAAAATTGATAGAATTGATAGCTTCTTGAACTCGAGAATTATAATTTTCAGCAGTTTCTTGATTGCAACAAATACCTTGACATTCATCTAAAATATGCTCAGAACAATCTGTAACATTGGTTTGTAAATGACAATATTTAGGACATAATTTAAAATCGATGCATAAAGTTTCTAAAAAAGTTCTGCAATCACCAATTGAATTAAAATTAATTACTGGATTTGGAGCTAATTTTAGTTTGTTGTAAGCTAAATGTATAATTCCTTTTTGATCTATGTATGTAAAAATTCCAAAAGCATCTTTACTGCGTTTTTGGGCATAATTATATGTTGGGTATCGATGTTTTATTTCTGATGATTCCAACAAAAGTGCCAACAATTCACTACCAGTTTCTGTAAAAGAAATATGAGCAGTTTCCAAACACATTTCTCTTTCTTTTTTCTTTTTGTCGTAAAAATGACTGATAACTCTTTGCTTTATGTTGTTGGCTTTACCAACATAAATAATTTCTTTTGCACTGTTTTTAAAATAATAAACACCAAAAGTTTCTGGTAAATTATCAACATCACTTTTGTTTAAAAGTGGAGGTAGAGTGGCTTGTTTAGAACGTGGATTTAAAAAAGAATTAATGGTGAAATTAGTGTCTCTTTCAATTAATCTTCTAAACAATTCTGTGGTTGCTTCTGCATCTCCTTTTGCTCTGTGTCTACCATTTATGGGTATTTTTTCACTGATGCAAATATTTCCTAAACTGTAAGAATTTAAACCAGGTATAATTTTTCTTGTTAAACGAACTGTACACAATTTTTTACGGACAAAAGGAAACCCTAAACTCTTAAATTCGTCTTGAATAATATTATAATCGAAATTTACATTATGAGCGACAAAAATGGTGTCTTTCGTCATTTCTTCCACTTTTCTTGCTACCTCACTAAACTTAGGTGCATTTCTAACCATGGCATTTGTAATACCTGTTAAATTGGTAATAAAAGGCGGAATGTTTTGCTCAGGATTTACAAGTGTTGTGTATTCATCCAACACTTTTTTTCCGTCGAAAAGAAAAATGGATATTTCAGTAATTTTTTGACCTTTTGGGCCATTTCCTGTGGTTTCTATATCGATTACAGTGTACAATACTTTTTCTAAATTGGAATTAGTTTACAAGAAAATTAATAGAATTATAATTTGCCACAAATTCACGAATTGTTTAAAAATCCCTGAATTCGTGGCTTATTTTTTTGATATTGAATAAGTGTAATTCCTATCCAACAATATTTTTTAAATCAGCAATAGTTTCTGTTGGATCTTCTGCACCAAAAACATAACTTCCTGCAACTAAAACATTGGCTCCAGCTTCAATTAATTTATTTGCGTTTAAATTGGTAACTCCACCATCAATTTCAATTTGACAGTTAGATTCAGAAAACTCAATTAAATGTCTTAACTGATTTATTTTTTTATACGTGTTTTCTATAAATGATTGACCTCCAAAACCAGGATTCACGCTCATAATACATACCAAATCTAATTCTGCAATTACATCTTCTAAAACTGCAATTGGTGTATGAGGATTCAAAGCAACTCCAGCTTTCATTCCTGCAGCTTTTATAGCCTGAATAGTTCTGTGTAAATGGGTACAAGCCTCATAATGTACAGTTAAAATATTTGCGCCTAAATCTGCAAATGTTTGGATGTATTGATCTGGGTTAACAATCATTAAATGTACATCAATTGTTTTTTTAGCGTGTTTAGAAATCGCTTTTAAAACTGGCATACCAAAAGAAATGTTAGGCACAAAAACGCCATCCATAATATCGATATGAAACCAATCTGCTTCACTATTATTTACCATTTCTATATCTCTTTGAAGATTGGCAAAGTCTGCTGCTAAAATTGAAGGTGCAATTAAATTACTCATTGTATTTGTTGTGTAGTTTGTATTTTGCAAAGATACTAAGAATGGAATACTTTTTTAAGAAAGGATGCTTTTAAAAGAGTTTTGAGTTTCGAATAAAAAAAATCACTAACAATTTTAGAGATTTTTAAGGCTGTTAATTTTTATTTGAGAACTTTTTGTCGAATTTTTATTTGTTATATTGGGCTGTTGGCATTAGTTTTTTGCAAATTCAATTAACTGTTTGATATTTCCTTTATCAGCTTCTTTTAAAGCTTTTATATATTGATTTCTTGTTTCGTTAGCTTTAACCATATTTGATTGATGCCAAGAAAAAATTTCATTTCCAAATACTGATTCTATAATTATATCAGCCATCATTCTTGAGTGTCTTCCATTTCCATTTGGAAAGCAATGAATGGATACAATACGATGTTTAAATCTTATCGCTATTTCTTCAGGTGGAAAAGTGTTGTTATCTATCCAATATTTAGTATCGTCCAATAAATTTTTTAATTCAATTCCAATTTGTGTCCATGGAATTCCAATATTTTTTTCAGTCTTTCTAAATTCTCCTGCCCATTTCCATACATCACCATACATTTTTTTGTGTAAGCCTTTCACAAACTTTTCAGTTAAAATTTTTTCAATTTTAAAATTTGAATGAATAGTCCATTCAACTGCTTTTTCAATGTTTAATTGCTCAAATTCATCTAGTTCTCTTTGAGTAGTAATAGATTTTATTTTAAGACCTTCCTTTTCTTCTTCATCTAAAGCTGTTTGTCCAACTTTATAATCGAATTCTAATCCCATAATGATTTTTTCATTTCTCGTTTTATTTCGCTAGCAAGCTCCTTTATGGTTTTGTCTATCTTTTCATCTCCAATCCCTTGGTTCTCTAATTTCATATTTTGGTTGGTTCTTAAAACTATTTTTCGGGCAAGCTTTTCTGCTTTTATTTGAGTTAAATCATTTATAGTTCCATTTAATGGAACCAGTGCATATACTAATTTCAGGTCAATTGCATTGGCTACATTTTTTAAGGAATTGAGCGTTATTGTTCCATTAGCTTCACTTTCCTCTATTCTTTTTACTCCTTGTCTTGTTATATTTAATTTGGCACCAAGTTGTGCCATTGTCATATTGAGTGATGTCCGAATTGTGTTTATCCATCCACGTTCTGGGATTAGGACCTTTCTGGTTTCAGAGAATGGTTGAAGTTTTTGGTCTAATTGCTCAATTAAAAGTTTTTGTTTATTTCTCATCTTGTAACTCTTTAAGTTTACAAAAACAATAATATTGTAAACATATGTATTTACAAATATATAAAAAAGTAATTATAAATGTTTACAAAAAATATAAAAAGTAAACAATTAAGTTTACTTTAAGTTATTCTATTAAATTAGTGCTAACATGTTTCTACAAGATTGGTTGTTGCTTTTTACCACTAAATTTAGCAAATAAATACTAATAAAGAAAATGAAGTGCATCAGAAAGTTTAAACTGTTTTCTGAAAATCCTTTAAGGGCTGGATTATTTAAGTAATACTATTTTTAAAATTAGTCAATTAGTTGGCAAGCAAGTTTAGCCCAGATTGAAACGACATCCTTTTTATGCTTTTTCGCATAAAAAGATATAGTGGAAAGCTGGAAATAGCTTCAAATAAAAAAACTCCCGAAAATGAATTCGAGAGTTTTAAATATTTTCACACTTTTTTAAATGTAAGAGTGAGATAGCTAATGCAATCTGCGATTGCTAGCCTAAATACGTCATTAAAATTTTAGATCTAGATGTATGTTTTAATCTACGGATTGCTTTTTCTTTAATTTGACGAACACGTTCTCTTGTTAAATCGAAAGTTTCACCAATTTCTTCTAAAGTCATTGGTTGGTGTTCACCTAAACCAAAGTATAATTTTACAACATCTGCTTCTCTTGGTGTAAGTGTTTCTAAAGCTCTGTTAATCTCAATTCTTAAAGATTCATGTAATAAAACACGATCTGGATTTGGAGATTCACCAGAGTTTAAAACATCGTATAAATTTGAATCTTCACCTTCAATTAAAGGAGCATCCATAGATACGTGACGTCCAGAATTTTTCATAGATTCTTTTACGTCATTCACAGTCATGTCTAGTTTTTTCGCAATTTCTTCAGGACTTGGAGGTCTTTCATTTTCTTGCTCTAAAAACGCATACATTTTATTGATTTTATTAATAGAACCAATTTTATTTAAAGGTAAACGTACAATTCTAGATTGTTCTGCTAAGGCTTGTAAGATCGATTGACGAATCCACCAAACAGCATAAGAAATAAATTTAAAACCACGAGTTTCATCAAAACGTTTTGCAGCTTTAATTAAACCTAAATTACCTTCATTAATTAAATCTGGCAATGTTAAACCTTGGTTTTGATATTGTTTTGCAACAGATACCACAAAACGTAAATTGGCTTTCGTTAATTTCTCTAAAGCTCTTTGATCTCCAGCTTTAATAAGCTGTGCCAATTCCACTTCTTCATCTGCAGTAATTAAGTCTACTTTACCAATTTCTTGTAAATATTTGTCTAGGGAAGCAGTTTCTCTGTTCGTAACCTGCTTGGTAATTTTAAGTTGTCTCATTTAATTTGCTATAACTTTATAAGATTAATGTAATCGTTACAATTACTTATACGTAAGCTTTTAAATAAATGTTACAAAAAAGTTTATTTTTTTTTAAAGTGATAAATAAAACATTCAACGTTCTATAAGAACACTCCAACTAATTTTTTAAAATAGTTGTGACTTTTTACTTTTTTTTGTGTCTAAAAAGTAACAGATATTGAATTTAACAGCTACATATACATTAACGGACGAAGAATTAGTATTTAAAATAGTTGAAACAAACAACTCACAATTGTTTGCTAATTTATATGATAGGTTCTCTAAAATTGTATATAATAAATGTTATGGTTTTGCCAAAAATAAAGAAGAGGCAGAAGATTTAACACACGATGTTTTTATTAGATTGTTTATAAAGTTGAAAACCTTTAAAGGAAACTCTAAGTTTTCTACTTGGTTATATTCTTTTACCTATAATTTTTGTGTGAATTATGTGCAAAGAAATGCACACAAGAAAAAAGAGAAAGTTACAGTGGTAACTGATGTTATTAAAGATGATGATGTTTCTGTGGAAATTGAAGACTCAGAATTATTTGCATTAAAATCAAAAAAATTGGCAAAAGCCTTAGAGCTGATGGATGCAAAAGATAAAATGATTCTTTTAATGAAATATCAAGATGATATGAGCATTAAAGAAATTAAAGAAGCATTAGATATTGGCGAAAGTGCCGTTAAAATGCGGATAAAAAGAGCAAAACAAAAAGTTATTAGTATTTACGGAGATTTATAAAAAATGAATAACCCATTTAAGAAAATATTATTCCATCAAGAAGTGCCAATTGCATTAAAACAAAAGGTATTAAATGATATTAATTTGATTAAATTATTGATGGATATTTCTGATTTGTTCTTAATAAAATTCCCAAATACACTCCATGGAATTTTGAATACAAATCAAAATAAAAAAAAGGACGATTAACCAAAACCTTAAAATATCTTCCTAAATTCCTGTTGTTGCTTTTTTTAGCTATACATGTTAAAAAGTCTTTTTAAGCAAGTTTTTATCATTAGAATTAGCTGCATGCCAAAAAGCTGATAATTCAAATTTTAACATAATCTCAATTATAGCAAGTGTTTCAGCATTAAATCATGCAGATGTAAATATAGATTTGATTTCTAATAATTTATCTATTATATTTGCTCCGATATTACAGCATTTATTTTTTTATAAAAGGAATTTTTAGGTACGAAAATTTTTAAAAACTGAATTTTTTAAGCTGATAATCAACAAAAAAGCTATGTGTAATTACAATCCAAAAAAAAATATACTGATAATTCCTTATTAAGGAAATTGTAGATAATAAAATTGAAGTTGTGTGTTAATCACACCTGAAAATTTGATGGAAAGTTGGGGGACTATCTATCATGAGTGATTTTTAATCACAAAAAAAGAGATCGTGAAAACGATCTCTTTGCTTTTACATCATTTTTGATGTTTATCTTTTAGAAAATAAGATAATTATTTAAATACTTTTTTTAGTGTAAAATTCTTTAAAACAGAAGATTCACCAAACAATATTGTACTAATTCTTTAGTAGAATCAAAATTTAATTTCGATAAAATATTTTTTCTATGTGCACTTACTGTATGTGGACTTATATGCAGTTTTTCAGCAATTTGATTCGTGGTATTATTTAAAGCCAACAACCTAACAATATCTTTTTCTCTATTGGTTAAAGAAATTGTGAGTAATTTTTGTGAGTAATTTTTATAAAAAATAGTTTCATACTCATTTTTATTATTTAACTTTTTTGCTGTTGCAATAATTGGTCTTTTTTCATCACCACCAATAACACTTTGATGTGCAATACCAATAATTGGTTTTCCATTTTCATCAAAATAAGTTGGTGTTTGATGCTCATACACATTCAAATATTCGTCTTTATTATTTTTTACTCTAAAATTCCAAGTGTAACTTAATTTACTTCTGTCTTCAATCGGAACTTCTGTCATCGTAAACAACATTAAGTCGTTTAAAGCACGCAACCAAATAGGAATATCTTCTGGATGAAAATGAGAAAACCAATAAGGAGCACCTATTGTAGTCATTTTTTCTCTATCTAAACCAAGTGTGTATTCGAAGTTTTTACTGATAAAAGGATATTTTTGTGTAGTTGTATTGGTAACTATAAAAAAAGATTGCATTGGTGGTAAATAGGCATCTAACTCTCTCAATTTTTGAATGTGAGCTTCCACAATTGTTCCACAATATTCTTTATGTGTAGTAAAAATTTCTTCAAATAAATCTATTATTTTGTTATTCATTTTTAAGGTTTATTTTAAAGTTGAAATAATATAACCATAGATATTGCTGGAATATTTACTTTTTTTGATATTTTTTATGGTCTTTCAAAATTGAAACTATCTCCTAAAAAAGTAACATTCCAATTTTTTTAAGCGTGTAATTTACATTATTTTTTGAATATTATAAATTACTAAGAATGATAAAATGTTATTTGCTTTCATATCATTTAATTTTGATTGAAAGCAGAAAGCTCATTATTTTAATTGAAATCCACAAAAGAACTTCTAAAAAATTGAAGATTCAGTTTTTGTTGTAAACTTTTCTAAAAACAACATGCCTTTATAAGAATTCCCTTTTGGATTTAATTTTGGACTCCAAACTGTGATGCAAAATTTGTCTGGATGAATGGCTACAATACCTCCACCAACACCACTTTTCCCTGGTAAACCAACTCTGAAGGCAAATTCGCCAGATTCATCATAAAAACCACAAGTAAGCATAATTGCGTTTATCCTCTTTGCCTGACTTTCTGTGAGGATTCTCTTTCCTTTTTGACATAAAAAATTATCATCTGCTAAAAAAAGAAATATTTCAGATAAATCTTTGCAACTCATTCTTAAAGAACACATATGAAAATAGAAATCTAAAACCTTTTCTGTATCATTTTTAATATTACCAAAAGATTTTATAAAATTACAAAGTGCTCTATTTCTAAAACCAGTTTTCTTTTCAGATTGCGCAACTTTCTCAGAATAATTCAAAGTTGGGTTGTTAGAAATATCTTTACAAAAATTTAAAAAATCTTCTTTCGGATTTTTTAAATGACTAACTAAAATATCCGAAATAACAATAGCTCCAGCATTTATAAACGGATTTCTAGGAATTCCTTTGTCAGATTCTAACTGTTGTAAAGAGTTAAAAGGATTTCCAGAAGGTTCAACATCTACTCTTTTCCACAAAGCTTCTCCTTCCAATTGATATGCCAAGGTTAAAGACAATATTTTAGAAATACTTTGTATGGAGAATTTTTTTTCATGATCGCCAATTCCAAAAGAATTTTTATCAATTGTAGTAATATGAACTCCAAAATTTTTGTCGTTTACATTTCCTAATTCAGGAATGTAATTGGCAACTTTACCAATGTCATCAACATTTTTTAATTCTAAATAAATGTCTTCAATTATTTTTTTATAGGTTTCCATTGATGGGTTTTAATCTTACAAATATCCTTTAAAATTTTACGAAATAACTTCTTTATTAAAACATTCTTTTATCAATAAAAAAAGGAACTACATTGCTGTAATTCCTTTTTAATTATTTTAATTTTAAAAATACTGAATCAATACTGAATCAAGTTCAGCACAAGGTTCAGCATTAGAAATTATTACATAATTTCTACAAACAAACCTTCCTCAGTTTTAGAAACTTTGGCAACATCTTTCTTCGTTAACCCTTTAATGGTTTTATCCCATTTTTTGTTCGATAAACCAGATTGTGTTTTCAATTCGTTCAATTCTATTTTTTCTGCTTTGGTAATCATTGCCAAAACTGCTTTTTCTTCATCATTTAATTCAATAGAAGGCGCTTTTTTCTCTGGTCTCATTTGAGGAAAGAAAAGTACTTCTTGAATCGATTGATTATTCGTTAAAAACATAATTAATCTATCCATTCCAATTCCCATTCCAGAAGTTGGAGGCATTCCATATTCTAACGCTCTTAAGAAATCCTCATCAATAAATTCTGTAGCTTCATCATCACCTTTTTTAGCTAATTTTAATTGATGCTCAAAACGTTCACGTTGGTCAATTGGGTCATTTAATTCAGAATATGCATTTGCAATTTCTTTACCACAAACCATTAACTCAAAACGCTCTGTTAATTCAGGATTGTCTCTGTGTTCTTTACAAAGTGGAGACATTTCTTTAGGATAATCTGTAATAAAAGTTGGCTGAATGTAGTTTCCTTCACATTTTTCACCAAAAATTTCATCAATTAATTTTCCTTTCCCCATGGTTTCATCAACCTCAATTTTCATTGATTTTGCAGCAGCTCTAATTTCATCTTCGGTTTTTCCAGTAATATCAAAACCAGTAAAATGTTTAATAGAATCTGCCATGGTTACTCTTGCATAAGGAGCTTTAAAATCTATTTTATGGGCACCAAAAGTAGCTTCTGAAGTTCCATTTACAGCAATCGCACAATGCTCTAAAAGTTGCTCACAAAAATCCATCATCCAATTGTAATCTTTGTACGATACATAGATTTCCATGGCTGTAAATTCAGGATTATGAGTTCTGTCCATTCCTTCATTTCTAAAGTTTTTAGAGAATTCATACACACCATCAAAACCACCAACAATTAATCTTTTTAAATACAATTCGTTGGCAATTCTCATATATAAAGGAATATCCAAAGAATTGTGATGCGTTATAAAAGGTCTTGCAGCTGCACCTCCAGGAATTGGCTGTAAAACAGGTGTTTCAACTTCAAAATAACCAGCATCATTAAAGAAAGAACGCATTGCATTAAACAATTTTGTTCTTTTAATAAACACTTCTTTTACTTTTGGATTGACCACCAAATCTGCATAACGTTGTCTGTAACGCATTTCTGGATCTGTAAAAGCATCATATGTTTTACCATCTTTAACTTTAGGAATTGGTAAAGGTTTTAAAGATTTAGATAACATTTTAAACTCTTTAACCATTACTGTTTTTTCACCAACTTGAGTTGTGAAAAGTGTACCAGTAACTCCAATAAAATCTCCTAAATCTAATAATTTTTTAAAGACATTATTGTACATAGATTTGTCTTCACCTTCGCAAATTTCATCTCTATTAAAATACAATTGAATTCTACCTTCACCATCTTGCAATTGCCCAAAAGAAGCTTTTCCTTGAATGTTTATTACCATTAAACGACCAGCAATTACCACCTGTTTTCCTTCTACATATTCCTGTTTTATTTCCTTCGAGTTTGAATCTACAGGAAATAAATCTGCTGGATAAGGATTGATACCTAAATCTCTTAATTTTGTAAGCTTTTGTCTACGTACAACTTCTTGTTCTGATAATTGCATTTGGTCTTTAAATTTTCTGATTTTATTAAGCCACAAAGATACAATGTAACTACAAATAGTCAATTGCGAAAATTATAAAAAAAATGATATTTATTTTAGAATTTACAAAAACTACGTATATTTGTGTGTTGCTTTTTGTTGAAGTAACATTTAGTTGTGTTGTTTTGTCATTTTTTATAAAAAAATGTCTTTGGTTTTGTTAACCAATGGAAAGCTTCCCTTAAATGGGACGCTTTTTTTTTGTGAAACTAATTTTTAAATAAGCGAAGCTTTTTTTAAAATTGTAGTTGAACAAATCCCGATGAAAATCGGGATCTTACACTATAAATATCTCAAGTTTTTAAGTTTTTTTTGAAGCTATTTCCAGCTTTCAGCACTCGCTTTTTTGCCAAAAAAGGCAAAAAGAGCTCAAACAAATGCTTCAATCTGGGCTAAACTTGTTTAAAAATGTAATGATTATTAGAGACTAAATGCTTCATTTATAGTTATTTTATTAAACATGAAATGCTCGCCAATTGTATTGTAATCTCTAAATTTGTCATTCTGAATTTATTTCAGAATCTCGCACATTGTTAAAGTACTGTTATATGTCAATACCTTAAAATAAATTTAAATAGTAAAAACAAATTGAAGACGATAAAACATTTTATGTTCTACAACATTTTCTGTTGTTTCTTATAAAAAGAATCTGCTTGTAGTTTCATTAATTCTCTTGCCATTTTTTGTTTGTAGTTGTACAAATCATCATCTGCAGTAATATCTTTATACACTTTATTATCTATAGCAATATCTGCCTGCAACATTTGTTCTCTTTGCTGTATTTGTTGCGTTGCCCAAGTTTTTACAGCCGATAATTTTTCTTCCAACTTAAAATCGTATTCGCCTTTTGGCGCTAAAAGTTTTGCAATAATGGGTGAAGTTTCAATAGCCAAAAACAATAAGAAAATAAAAAAGGATGTTAACCAAGGTAATTCTCCAAGCGCATTTATTCTTGCCATTAATCCATCAAAATTAGCAATAATAGGTTGCGATTTTGTTTCCGCTAATTTTTGATTTTCCACTAAAACAGCAATGGCTGTTTCTTTTTCTTTGATGGTTTCTTGAGCCTCTTTTTTCAACTGATTTAAAGCCAATAAAGAAGCATCGTGTTTGGCTCTTTTTTCTTCGTAAACAGGTCCTTTTCCTAGTTTTTGAGTTCCTTTTGTACCTTCAGCTTCTGCAATATAGGTTTCATATAAAGCATTGGTTTTATTTTCTTTGCTAATCACTTCTTGTTTTAAAACCTCAATTTCTGAATTTATTTTTGAAATTTCTGGGGTAAATTGTTGTGCTATTTGTGTTTTATTATCCAAAGTCATTTGGTTTTTTTGGGTCAATAAAACTTGATTGATTTCTTTCTCAAACAATTTTAATTCTAAAGGTTTAGAAATTACAACAGCAATAATAATTGCTAAGACAATTCTTGGAGCTGCTTGTAATAATTCTTTCAATTTCGAATCCGACTTTTTAATGGTAGAAACAATAAATCTGTCTAGATTGAAGATTAATAAACCCCAAATCAATCCAAAGAAAATAGCTGCAAACAAATTATCAAACACAGTAAATAAAGCATAACTACCTGCAATGGTTGCCATAATTGCTGTAAAAAATACAGTGGCTCCAATACCAGCATATTTATTTTGTTCGCCATTAGAACATTCGTTAATTAGGTTTTTATCGACTCCAGAACAGACAAGAAAGAAATTTTTAAGCACAGTTTAGTATTTATTTGTACAAATACAACGCTTTAAAATTGAAATTGTTACATAAAAAAACCTCGAAATTTCGAGGTTTTAAAAGTTTTATTTAAATAGTTATGTTTTTGATATTATATTTTTTAAACATTTCAATTAGCTCTAAAACATGAGGTTTATATTCGCTAATATTTTTATTATCTAAGGCAAATTCACCTTTTGGAATTTCTTTAATATTACCACTTTTACCTTTTGTGGAAACATATTCAATGTTAGATTTCATGATGTATAGTTCTAAATCGTCTTGATATTCCAATGATTTAGAAGGTTTAGATCTAAATTTTTTTAAATCTTTAGTTTTTGTAAAAACAAATGTATTTTTAATTTCATTAATATTTAATTTGGAAATAGTATTTTCTATTGTTGTTATAGATACAGGTTTAAAATTTTTAAATGATTTATCATTAGATATTGAATAATTACCATTTTTAGAAACTAATATGACTAATGTTTTAGTACCAATATTTCCTGCAACAGTTTTCTTTTTTACTGGTGGTGGAGGTGGAGGAGTAAAATCATTTCCAGTTCTTTTTTTCCAAGCTTCATAAGCATTTTTAGCTTTTTCAATTTCTTCTTTAGTTGCATTAGGAACTGGTGGTGGAGGTGGAATTAGTAATTTATCCTCTTCAGTTAAATCCTTTTTCAATTTATAGAAAACTTTGTTGTTTTTTCTTAAAGCTACATAAGGTTTTATAGGGTTTTCAGAACGAGTTACTTTGTTTTTATCAACTCTAGGCATTCTAAAATACATGCCACCTAAATCAGAAAATTCTCTATCAATTGCTGTTTTTTCTTTTTCAGACTTAAAAACATAATGTTTGCCTGTACTTTTTAAATTTTCAAATATTTTATGTTTCTTTTTATACTCTTTTACGATATCTAAATTTACCAATTTTCCTTTTTTGTAATATCTGGCAATTCTTTCGTTATTATTAAATGTGTAGAAATACTTTTGCCCATCAATAATGATATACCAATCTTTATTAAATTTTGGGTCTTCTTGAATTTCAATTATTTTAATGTTTCCTTTCTCTTCTTTAATTTCTATAACATTATGCTCTTCTTTAATATAAGTCATGAATTTTTCTACTCGTTTTTTATTTTGAGCATCAAAATAAGCTGTAGTTTTTAAATGAGCCTGATTTTCTTGAGGAAAACGTTTACTTCTGGCATTCTTATAAACGTGACTGCTTATATAAGAAGCAAATTCGGAAGAGTTATAATTATTTAAAACATCGTTTTTTACTACTTTCCCATCAATCCAAACAGCATAATTCTTACTGTCTTTTAAAGCTTCAAATTGAGCATTAGTTGGGATTATTTTTTTTGATTTTAAAGGTGGAGGAGGGATTAACCTCGCTTTTTCCTCATCATTTAATTCGCTATATTTTTTTGCAATAGTGTTACCATTTTCATCTTTTCTATGAATTGTTAAGTTTTTATAAAAATACTCTTTATAGATTTCCGTATTTGATAAATCATCTTTTTTAAAAGGCACATCTTCAATAATTGTTTCTATGGATTCTTCTACAATTTCTTGTACTTCTTGCGCTTCAACTCTTTCTGCAAAGAGGAAAATAAAACCTGCTAAAAGTGGAAATACTGCCAGCTTTTTAAGCCAAATTTTGGTTTGGGAACTTTGTGTTGTCATCATTTTTAATCTTTTTTTAGTAAGTGAATAATTCAAATTACTGGCCAAGTAATAGTCGTTTTTCCAAGCAGCTTTGTTCAATAATAAATGCTGATATTGGAGTGTATTTTTATGTTGATTGATGACAGTTTCATCTGCTAAAAATTCATGATTTAACTGCACTGCTTTTTTAAGTAAAATAAAGAATGGATTTATCCAGAAAATGGCTTGAAGAAATTCTAAAAGCAAAACATCTAACGTGTGTTTTTGAGTAACGTGTGTCAATTCATGTGTAAATAATTCCTGCTCAATTTTTTGATTTTCAAAATCATTTTTATTGATGAAAATGTAGTTCCAAAAAGTATGAGGTAAGATGCTATCATCAACCAAAACCAAAACCGCTTTTTGGTACTTTACTTGTTCGTTTTTCCTTATTTTTTGAATAATATGAAATAAATTTTTCCCAAATCGAATGAATAAGATTGATGAAATAAGACTATACATACCTATAAATATAAGAGTATAATCAATTGATTTTTCTATAATAATTTCAGGAGTTATTTCTGTTGGATAAGAAAAACTAGTTGTTGGTGTCGCTTTTAAAATTAAAGGAGCAACATCAATATAAATAATATAGAAAGGCACTAAAAAGGAAAATAACACACTCCCTAATAAGTAAAAACGATTAAAATTGTGCATTTTTTCTCGCTCTAAAACCAAGTGATAAAATGCCAAAAGCAAGGCTAAACAAGTTGCCGATTTTAAAATGTATAGAATCATTTTTCTTGATTTTTAATTTGAGTATCTATTACTTTCTTTAGTTCTTCTAATTCTTGAGTTGTCAAATTGGTTTCTTTGGTAAAAAAAGAAGCAAACTGACTTGCAGAATCGTTAAAGAAATTTTTAATCAACCCATTTACATGATTCGAAAAATAATCTGTTTTTTTGATGATGGGATAATATTCTCTCGATTTTCCAAACAATTTATAATCGATAAAACCTTTGTCTTTAATTCTCTTTAACAAAGTTGCAACTGTAGTTGTTGCTGGTTTTGGTTCAGGAAAATCGTCTAATAAATCTTTTAAAAATGCTTTTTTACGTTTCCATAAATACTGCATTAATTGTTCTTCGGTTTTAGATAATTGCATCGTTTTTAGTTTTTACTCTACAAACATAGAATAAAAAAATGAATTCTACAAATGTAGAGTTAAAGTTTTTGTCTTTTTAAGTACCTTTGAGTTTCTATAAAAACAAAAAATGAAAAGAATTTTAGTATTAGCAACAGTTGTTTTGATGTCTTCTTGTGCTACAAAAAAGTTTAAAGAAAATTGGTTAAAAAAAGAAGCACCTACAACTTTTAAAGCCAGATTTGAAACTACACAAGGAAATTTTGATATTGAAGCTGTTAGAGAATGGTCGCCAAATGGAGTGGATAGATTGTATCAGCTAATAAAAAATGATTATTATGTTGATGTAGCAATTTTTAGAGTTGTTCCGAATTTTGTTGCGCAGTTTGGTATTCATAATGATACACTTATAAATAATGCTTGGCAAAAAAGGGGTATTGAAGATGAGCCTGTCATCAAAAAAAATGATTCTATGACCATTTCTTTTGCAAGAGGAGGAGTGAACACAAGATCTAACCAAATATTTATCAATTTAAAAGAAAATTATAGGCTAGATGAGCTGGCGTATTCTGGAGTTACAGGTTTTCCTGTGGTTGCAAAAGTAATTGCTGGCCAAGATAATGTATTGAAGTTTTACGATGGTTATGGAGACAATTTAGGACGCAAACAAGGTGAAGTCGCAAAATTAGGAAACGAGTTTCTTCGAAAAGAATATCCAAAAGTAGATTACATTTTAAAGGCTTATATCTTAAAAAAATAATTTACGTGATCTTTGTTGGAATTAGGTAAAAAAAAATCATCTACAATTTAAATTGTAGATGATTTTTAATATTATAAAACTAATTGTTTAATTAGTTAATTTTAAAAGTAACTTTTCTTGCTAATTGTCTAGCACCTTTTGACATTGTTTTGTCTTCACCAACTCCACCATAAGATAATCTAGTTGGGCTAATTCCAGAAGCAACTAACATATCAAAAACAGCTTTTGCTCTATCGTTAGATAAACTTTGATTTTTGTCTTCGTCTCCTGTTTCGTCTGTAAAACCAATTAATGAAGCATTTACATAAGGGTTGTCATATAAAAACTGTCTTAAATAGTTTACTGAAGATAAAGATTCTTTCTGAATTTTGGTGCTGCTTATATCAAAAAATACATTTACATAACCTCTGTTTAAAAGTTCTTTAATAAAGTTTACATTAGAGCTTGTTACAACATCACCATATGTAGTTTCACCTTTTTTAACATATCTATTGTCTAATTCTGTCATGATAAGTTCTTTGTTAGGAGAACTTTCTTTTGTTTTTAGAACTTCAATTTCTTTTTCAGCAGAATCTAAACGATTTTTTATAGACTCTAATTCAGAGTTTACTACAATTGCTTCTTCACCTCTCCAGAAATCAGCAGATTGTTTGTTTTTTCCAAGTGCTATGTTAAGTCCTATAGAAGTATTAAATAGGCTGATGTTAGACTCTCTTGTTGCAGGATTTGGTCCTCCATCAAAATTATCTTCTTGGTAAAAATGGATGATTGATGAAAAATCTAAAAATAATGAAAATCTATTATTTAATTTAAATTGAGGTGTAATACCAAAGTTCATTGCAAACATCATATCTCCACCATTATCTACAGGATCTGTTATGTTTAATGAAGCAGCTCCAACACCTCCATGTGCTAAAAGATTAAAGCGATTTGTCCAAGTATGAAACTTTAAAACACTTCCTAAATTAACAACACCTTCTAAACTAGCTCTGTAGTAGTTAGATGTAAATGGTTGAGAATCTTCATTTGCTGTGAAACTATTGTAGCCTAAATCTAATCTTAAACCAAATTTTTCGTTAAACATATATCTATAACCAATATGTCCTTGTCCGAAAACATTTTCACTAAACCCTGGAGATAAAGTAGAACCAACTTGATGAATACCACCACCAATATCAATAGACCAATGATCGTAATCTTGTGCACTCGCGAAAAAAGACATTAGTGTAAATAGTGCCCCAAAGTAAATTTTTTTCATTTTATTTTTATTTTTGTGTTGATTATTTGATTCAAGTTTTAAGTGTCAAATTTATTACTAATATTTATTTTGAGGGATTTTTTTTTGTCAATTGTTTCATTAAATCGTTTAAATGATAAAAAAAATAGATTAACGAACTTTAATATAACAATTATAAAGATAGTTTTGCAAAATTAGCATAAAAATATGGAATGGTTTCTATTCCTTTTAAATAATTCCAAACCCCAAAATGTTCGTTAGGAGAATGAATTGCATCTGAGTTTAAACCAAATCCCATTAAAATTGTTTTACTTTTTAATTCTTTCTCAAACAAAGCAACAATAGGAATACTACCACCACTTCTTTGAGGAATTGGAGTTTTACCAAATGTAGTTTCATAAGCTTCACTAGCTGCTTGATACGCAATATTATCAATAGGAGTTACATAACCTTGACCTCCATGATGTGGTGTAACTTTTACTTTTACTGATTTTGGAGCAATGTTTTCAAAATGATTTTTAAATAATTCTGTAATAACTTTCCAATCTTGATTTGGCACTAAACGCATCGAAATTTTTGCATACGCTTTGCTTGCAATTACTGTTTTTGCACCTTCACCAATATAACCTCCCCAAATTCCATTCACATCTAAAGTTGGTCTAATTGAATTACGTTCGTTTGTAGAATAGCCTTTTTCACCATGAATATCACTAATATCGATTGATTTTTTATATTCTTCTAAATTAAAAGGGGCTTTTGCCATTTCTGCTCTTTCTTCTGTTGATAATTCTTGAACAGCATCATAAAAACCTGGAATGGTAATATGATTATCTTCATCATGTAAAGAAGCAATCATTTTTGATAAGATGTTAATTGGATTGGCAACTGCACCTCCATACAAACCAGAATGTAAATCTCTATTTGGGCCAGTAACTTCTACTTCTACATAACTCAAACCACGTAAACCTGTTGTTATTGATGGAATATCATTAGCAATCATTCCTGTATCAGAAATAATAATTACATCATTTTTTAATTTTTCTTGATTTTCCGAAACAAATGTAGATAAGTTTACAGAGCCAACTTCTTCTTCACCTTCAATCATAAATTTTACGTTGCAAGGTAAATTTCCAGATGCAATCATATATTCAAAAGCTTTTACGTGCATGTACATTTGCCCTTTATCATCACAAGCACCTCTTGCAAAAATTGCTCCTTCAGGATGAATTTCCGTTTTTTTAATAACAGGCTCAAAAGGAGGAGAAGTCCATAATTCTATAGGATCTGCAGGTTGTACATCATAATGACCATACACTAAAACTGTTGGTAAATCTTTGTTGATGATTTTTTCGCCATAAATAATTGGATATCCAGCAGTTTCACAAAGTTCTACAGAATCACATCCTGCTTTTTTTAGACTCTCTAAAACAAAATCGGCTGTTAAAAGAACCTCTTTTTTATAAGCTTTATCTGCGCTAACAGAGGGTATTTTTAGCAATTCTATGAGTTCGTTTAAAAAGCGTTGTTTGTGTTCTTTTATATATAATTTTACTGTATCCATGAGATTATTTTAAATTTACATCAAAAATATAAAAATAATAATGAACTGCTTTGTAGTTTGGTATGATTGTTTATATTTGCAAACCAAATTGCGAGCGTGGTGGAATTGGTAGACACGCTAGACTTAGGATCTAGTGCCGAAAGGTGTGAGAGTTCGAGTCTCTCCGCTCGTACTTAAAGCCTTTTAAAGAATTTTTCTTTAAAAGGCTTTTTATTTGAAATAAAATAAGGTTGACTGTTAAAGAGTTGTTTTTTTTTCTTATTTTTAAATTCAATTATTTTCCCAACATATGAGATTTAAAGAATACTCTAATAAATTAGTTTCTTCCACCAGTATTGCTATTATCTATTTTATAATTTGTTCCCTATATATTATCTTTTCAGATAGATTTTTAGTGTTTTTTTTCGAAAAAAATATTTCTATTGAAGCCTTAAGTGAAATACAATCTTATAAAGGAGTGTTTTTTGTTTTAGTGAGCTCTTTTCTTATTTATTATGCTCTAAGAAAAAGGGATAAAGTTGTAATAGAATATACAACGAATCTCGAAAAAAATCAAAAACAGTATCAAGATCTTTTCAAAAACATGTCTCATGGTGTTATTTATGCTACTCCAGAAGGGATTGTTACTTCCGTAAACGAATCTACTTTAAGCATTTTAGAAATAAATAAAAAAGACATGATTGGAAAATCTCTTTTTGATCCTGCTTGGAAACCAATAAATAGAAAAGGAAAAATTTTAGATTTACATGAAATCCCTGCAAAAAGAGCTATTGAAAGTAAAAAACCCGTACGTAATAATATTGTGGGTGCAATTAATTTTAATACTGGTTTATATGTTTGGTTAAAAGTTAATGCAATACCTGAGTTTCGTAATCATGAAGAAGATCCTTTTAGAGTTTGTGTAACTATAGACGATATTACCGAATTAAAAAATTATGAAGAAGGTTTAGAAGCGTCAAAAACACAAATTAACGACTCTCTTAAAAAAACTCAATTTAATGAGTTTTTATTGAAAGAGGCTAGTAAGTTGGCTAAAATAGGTGCTTATGAATTGTATTTTGATAATCAAAAAGATTATTTTTCTCATGAACTGCATAATCTTTTTGAGTTTTCTATAAATGAGAGATTCCCTTTAGAGGAAATTCCAAAATTGTTTACAGAAGAATCTAATACAATTTTACAGAAAGGAGTTGATAATTGTATGGAATTTGGCATTACAATGGATGAGGTGCTTGATTTAAAAATGAAAGATGGGAGATACCTTAAATTTAGAGCTGTCATTAAGCCAATCTATAATGAAAACAACAAAATTATTGGTAGAAGAGGAGTTCTACAAGATATTACAGAACAGAAAAAAGCAGAAGAAAAAATAGTACGAAGTGAACAACGTTTTAAAGCATTGGTTCAAGAAGGTAATGATTTATATGCAATAATTGATACTATAGGAACCTATACTTATATGAGTCCTTCAAGCACCAAAATTGCTGGGATACCACCTGAAGAATTTATTGGTAAAAATGCTTTTGAATTTGTACATCCAGATGATGTTGAGACTGCTAAAGAAAGTCTTAAAAAAGTAACTACTCAAGATCGAGTTGTTATGAAACATTACAGAGCTATAGGTAGTAAAAATGAATTTAGATGGATTGAAACAGTATTAACTAACATGCTCAATAATCCTGCTGTAAAGGGTATTATTATCAATTCAAGAGATATTACAAATGAAATTGAAGAAAAGCAACATCTAAAATTACTAGAAAGCGTTATTACCCATGCCAATGATGCTGTTATAATAACAGAAGCACAACCAGTTGATGAAGTTGGTCAAAATATTATTTATGTAAACGAAGCTTTTACTAAAATGACAGGTTACACAGCAGCAGAAATAATTGGTAAAACACCAAACATATTACAAGGACCTAAATCTGACACTGAAGAGCTTACAAAATTAAAAAAAGCAATTAAAAACTGGGAGCCTTGCGAAATTACCACGACTAAATATAAAAAGAATGGAGAAGCATTTTGGGCAAATTTTACAGTTATTCCTGTTGCTGATGAAAAAGGTGTTTATACACACTGGGTATCTATAGAAAGAGATATCACTGAAAGTAAACTAGCCAAAGAAAAATTAGTTGAAGCCAAAGAAAAAGCAGAGGAAAGCGAATACTCTATTAGAGAGGCTGGTAGAATGGCTAAAATAGGTTATTGGGGGTATGATAAAGAGAAAGACTTAATTTCTTGGTCTGATGAGATTCATAAAATATATGGAACTAACTTTGAAGAAGGTGTACCAAATCTTGATGAAATTCTAAGTTGTTATACCGAAAACTCAAAAAAGAAAATTGTAGAAGCAACTATAGAATTGGCAACAAAAGGAGTTTCTTATGAGTTAGAGTTAAATTTAATCAATTCAAAAAATGAAAATATTTGGATTCGCAATTTAGGGCAACCCATTTATAATGAAAAAAATGAAATTGTAGGTAGAAGAGGTGTTTCACAAAATATTACCCTAGAAAAAAATGCTCAATTAGCATTGTTAAAAGCAAAAGAAGAGGCAGAGAAAAATCAAAAGACCATGAACCAGGCTAGTAAGTTGGCGAAAATTGGGTATTGGCATCAAGATCTTGTTAACAATACACTTACTTGGTCAGATTATATTTATCAACTATATAAGTTAAAACCTGGAGATGATATATTACAGTATGATATAGCCAAAAGCTATTTTGATATTGAATCTCAAGAAAAAATTTATACTGCAAATAAAAGATTAGAAGAACATGGTATTCCATACGATTTAGAATTAAGAGTTGTTTTTTCAAAAAATGAAGAACTTTGGATACGAAACATGGTACAACCTGTTTTTAACGAGCATAAAAAAATTATTGGAAAAAGAGGTGTAGTACGAAATATTACAGAAGAAAAGAACTTAATAAAATTAAATAAACAAGTTGGTAGTTTAGCAAAAATTGGAATCTGGGAATTAAATTTAATTGAAAACACTATTTTCTGGTCAGAAGAAGTGCATTTAATTCATGGAACAGATCCTGAAACATATACACCAAAACTAAAAGAAGGTATTAATTTCTATAGAGAAGATTTTCATGAACTTATAAATACGAGTATCGATAATTGTATTTCAAAAGGTAAATCTTATGATATAGAAGCTGTTATTATAACTGTTGATAAAACAGAACTATGGGTTCGTGTTAATTTAAAAGCGGAATTTGTTAGTGATATTTGTACACGTATTTATGGTAGTGTTCAGAATATCAACGAAAGTAAACAAGCTGAAATTGCAGTTCAGGAAAGTGAAGCTAAATTCAGAACCATTTTTGAAATTGCCTCTTTAGGTATTGCACAAGTTAACCCATTTAATGGTGAGATAATTTTGGTTAATTCTTATTATGAAAATATAACTGGATATGCTGTAGATGAATTGCTAAAAATGAAATTTTCAGAACTTACACATCCTGATGACATTGAGAAAGATCTGGAATTATTCAAAAAAGCTGCACGTGGAGAAGAAGTTTATAACAATGAAAAACGCTACATAAAAAAAGACGGTAATATTGTTTGGGTTCGCATTCACTTGGCATTTATAAGAGATGAAGATGGAAATGCAAAAAGAACTGTAGCTATTTGTGAGGATATTACAAACCGTAAAAAAGTAGAGCAAGAAAAATTAAGATTTCAAGAAACTTTAGAAAATAGTTTGAATGAAATTTACATTTTCGATTCTGAAACCTTCAAATTTCAATATATCAATCAAAGTGCTTTACTTAACTTAGGGTATTCAAAACAAGAGATAAATAATATAAATCCAATAATTATAAAGCCAGAATATACAATTTCTTCTTTTAAACAACTTGTTGAACCTTTAAAAAATAAGGAATTAGAGAAGATCATATTTTTTACAAACCATAAAAGAAAAGATGGCAGTATTTATCCTGTAGAAATTCATTTAAAAATAGTTGAAGAAGCCAATTATAAAAATTTTATTGCTATTGTTTTAGATATTACAGAACGAAAAAAAGCACAAGAAATGTATCGATTTTTGGCAGACAATACGAATGATATTATAGCTCTCCAAGATCCTAATACAAACCTTAAATACATTAGTCCTGCTGTCGAAAATTTATTGGGTTATAAACAAGAAGAATTTCTCAAAAAACAATTTATAGAAGTAATTCACAAAGAGGATATTAACAAGATTAAAGAAGCTTTTAAAAACAAGCTCTTAAAAGGTATAACAATAGAAGCCATAATATATAGAATTCGACATAAAAAAGGTCATTTTATTTGGTTGGAAACCTTAATTTCTCCAATAATTGAAGATAATAAAATTGCTTCTTTAATCTCAACAAGTAGAGATATTACACAATGGATGTCTGCAAAAAAAGAAATAGAAGAATACCAATCTTCTCTTCAAAAATTGACTAGTGAAATTTCTATGATTGAAGAAAAGCAAAAAAAGGAAATTGCAGCGAACATACATGACCATTTAAGTCAATCTTTGGTAATTTCAAAAATGAGAATATCAGATTTAGAAAAGAAACCTGAATTAAATAGTATTTATAAAGATCTTGATTTTATCAAATCGCATATTTCTAACGCCTTAGAAAATAGTCGTAAAATTACGTATGAACTCTCACCACCTGTATTATATCAGTTAGGAATAGTAGATGCCTTAGATTGGTATGCAGAAGAAACAGAAAATAAATACGACATTAAATTTCAATTTAATAGCAATGTAGATACTATTAAACTTAGCGATGTCAAATCAATTTTAATATTTAGATGTGTTCAAGAAGCAGTTACAAACACTATAAAATATGCAGAAGCAACTTCAATAACTTTAAAATTAACGAAAGATAAAAAAGCAGTAGATATTTTAATTACAGATAATGGAAAAGGTTTTGATACTGCAGTGTTAAATGCTGGTGGAAATTCGAGTTCTGGTTTTGGTTTATTTGCGGTAAAAGAACGTATTAGAAGTATGAATGGATTGCTTACAATTACATCCGAAATAAAAATTGGAACAAAGATTAAAATTTATGTACCTTTATAACCATGAATCCCTCAAAAAAAGTAAGTATTATTTTAGTCGATGATCATCAGATGTTACGTGATGGTTTAAGAAATTTAATTGAACAAAAAGCAAATTTGCAAATTATTGGTGAAGCTTCGAATGGAAGGGAAGCCATTAAATTATGTGCAAAATTAAATCCAGATGTAGTTATTACAGATGTTTCTATGCCCAACTTAAATGGCATTGAATCCGCTAAGCAAATTCTTAAAGGAAACCCAGAAATTAAAATTATTGGACTTTCTATGCATGCAAATAGAAAATTTGTACAATCTATGTTTAAAGCAGGAGGTTATGGATATCTGTTAAAAGATGGCGATATAAACGAGTTAATTACTGCAATTACTACTGTAATGGAAAATAGAAAATACCTTTCCAAAAATATAAATCAAGATTACTTACATTCTTTAAATAATGACGAAGATTCAAAGCAAATAAGTTCTAGAGAAACTGAGGTTTTACAACTTTTAACCGAAGGAAAATCATCCAAAGAAATAGCCGATCTTTTATTTCTTAGCCCAAAAACAGTAGATGTTCATAGGAATAATTTGATGAAAAAGTTAGAGCTATATACCATACCTGAACTTACAAAATACGCAATTCGTGAAGGTTTAACAACCTTATAATGTATCAAACAAAAATTTAGGGAAAATAAGTTTTTAAAATGCTTCCTTTAACCTTATTTATAGGTCACTTATTTTTAATAATAACAAATAAGGATTTTGCTTACATGTTAAAATTCCAATATATAATATATTTGATATCTACATTAATACTAAAATTTTGACAAAAGATAACATTAACCTTTTATTAATTGAAGATGATTTTCTTATTGGAGAAAAATTATTCGATGCAGCAAAAGACTTACAGAACATTAATTTAATTAATTTATCTGTAAATTTAGAAGAGGCAAAAACAGCGTTAA
>CAXBPL010000032.1:0-30381 GCA_963977615.1 uncultured Polaribacter sp.
AAAGACGATCATCATTATGCTACAAAAATTACCAAAGAAGGCTATAATGGAAGTTTAGTTACCAATACTTATGAATATTTTATTGGTACCAAAGAAAATGGAGGAACCTATTCTAAAAAGATTATTACAACCATAAATGGCATTAAAACTTCTACTGAATATGATGAAATTTGTAGCAATCCAATTCAGATTTCTAGAGGTAACCATACCACCAATTTTAAATATAATAACAGGTGTTTACTTATTGAAAAAACCTCAACCAAAGGCGATTCTATTTACATGAAATATCATCCAACATCAGAAAAAATTACATACGTTAAAAATGGTGTTGGTACATACGAGTTTACCTATGATGAAAACTTGAATTTAACGTATGTAGAAAAAGACAAGGAAGATTGGGTACAATTAGTATATAATGAAAAAGGAAAAATTATTTCTATGACAGATGGAAGTACAATATCAGAAAAAGGAAGAACACTTACTTTTGAATACAACCAACTTGGAAAACCGATTAAAATAGTACTAAAAGATGTTGGAGAAATCAATGTTGTGTATAATAATTCTGGAGAAATTGAAAGAGTAGAAAGTGAATCTGGTCATAAAATGGCGCTGCAAGTAACACAGGCTTTCCAAAGTCTTTTAGCTTTAGTAAAACCTTCTGGAGTTAATTTAGGGATGTAAAATTAACTTTTTACCAAGCCTTAATAATTACATTTTTATTAACTTCCCTAATATCTGGTACTTGTTTTCCATTAGTTAAAAGCATTACTTCTTTTAAAACTTCAGCTATAAAATCTTCTGTTAAGGGTATCGTTTTTTGAACATCTTCTTTACTTAATGAAAATGCAGGAAATTTACTTTTTAAAACCTTTAAATATGCAGATGTAAATGCTCCATTACTTAATTCTTTGTTCTCGTAAGCAACATCTGCACCAGAAGAAGCAGACAAAATAGTAACGCCAGATTTCGATAAAAAATCATCAAACAATGTAGAAACAATTTCTGATACTTTAAATTTTGGCGCCTTTTTGTTAGATTCTGTTATAGTTCCTCTTTTCCCTTTTTCAATAACTGTTGTTTTCTGTTGATTTGTTTCATCAATATCTAAAGTATTTCCTGCATGGCAAGTATCCATCAATAATAATTTTTGTGATGCTTTTGTTATTGCTAAACCATTGATAATGGTGTTAAATGCGACACCTTTTTTTGTAACATTATCAAAATCCATATCATAAGGAGCAAAATAATAATCCTTATTTTTATCTAAAGTACCATGTCCTGCAATAAAAACAATTACTTGATCTTCCTTTTTAGTATTCTTTAAAAAACCAGCAATTTCAGTTTCTATATTTTCTTTTGTAGCTTCTTTATTTGTTATTTTTTTTACAAATGTTTTATCGAAAGAATAAGGTGTAGATTTTGACAAAACTTCGTTAGTACTAAAAGTTCCATAATTAAAGGAATTTACTAAAGAAGAAGTTGCTTCAATCCATTTTGGTGCAGCATTTATTATAGATATCCCTTTAATATTGTACCCTTCATCAAAAAAAGTTTTACTTTCTAAAACTTCGCCCTTTAAATTATAGGTAATTGTTTTGTATCTAAATTCATCTAGCTCGCTACTTAATACTGTAATTTTTAATCCGTCTTCAGAAATAGAAGCATCATCACCATATTTTATACTAATAGGAATTTTTATCGGAGTTTTATCATTTTTTAGATTCAACACAAAAGATTCATCATTTCCACCTCTAAATAATAAAAACGTTCCATTTTTACATATATCTTTAAATTGCGGATTATAAATTGAACCTTCTAAAATTTCTTGATTACCAAATTCTGTATATTTATTGATATCAAAAGTTTTTGTTGTAATTTCTTTTGATGAAACAGAACCAATTGAAGCTCTAATTTCATTTTTTAAACCATCAGAAAAACTATTAAAATGAAACCATTTATTGTTTAAAAGTGGTTGTAAATTATCTGTTTCTTGATCGTAATTAATAGTAAAAGGTAGTTTAATTTTGAAGAATTTTTTTGATGAGAAATCATATTTATAAAAAACATTTTCATTGGTTCTTAGGTAAAATTCTTTATCTGATTTAGCAGTGTAAATTTGTTTTTTAAGTGAATAGCTTTCTTTTTTAAAATCTTCAGGAAAAATAATTTTATTAGTTGTGTTTGAGTTAAAATCCCAAATATAGTTTTTTTCAAAATCAATTTCTAACCAAATATTTCCGTTAATATCTATTGGATACAATTCTCCTACAGAACTATATTCACCTGAATATCTACTTAAATTTTTTGACTCTTTATTGTTTGAAGATTGTAAATTATAGTTGATTCCTAAAAACTCATTTTGAAAATTTTTGATGGTAATACTATCTAATTTTCCATAAATATTAGCAATATCAAAAGCATCTTTATCTGCAAAAGTTAAATTATAAGCTGCTTGTTGATATTTAGAAACACCAATGCTTAATACGTATAAATCGCCTTTTTTATCATCAATAGTAGTTTCCGTATGTTTTTTGATTGTTTTTATTTCACTAAATTCTTTTTTGTTTTTTCTTAAAGAAATGGCTTTATTTAATAGTGTAAGATATTCTTGATTTGGTGTACCAAAAACGTTTAAAACTTCTTGAGGCTTAAAAATAATTTCATCTGCATTTTGTAGGGATTCTTTGTTATTATTTTTGGTAACATATAAAAAATCAGCTGCATTTGAATTGCTGAAATAATGGTTGTTAGCATCATAAAAAATATGTTCTTTTTCTGATGGATGAAACATACCTCCTATTTCTTGCTGAGTTTTAGTATCTACAATACTAATTTTTCCATTTGCATAACTAATCATTAATTTGCTTGCATCACTATTAAAAGAAATTGATTTAACGTTTGCTAAAAAGCTTTCTGGCATTATTTTATCAATAAGAAAAATACCTGCATTTTCCATAAACATCGCAACTTTTTCTTTTTGATATGTTAAATCATTTAAAAAAATACAAGGTTTTTTATCTGATGTAAATACTCCATTTTCATTAGGTATAAAAAAAATACTTTCTTTATTACATTTACCATATTCAAGTTGTTGAAAAGAATTACTTACCACAAAACCATTATCTGCTGTATGCAAAAGGTAACTTCCGTCAGTTAATTGTTCTTCAAAAACAATTGTTTTAAAATCAGATTTAATTTGAAAAAGATTTTTATCATTAATGGTTGCAATGTGTTTTGCCTCTTTAGAAAATTTGGCAAATTTATATGTTCCATCAAACTTTTTACCTTCGTTATTTTCAACAATAATTATGGGTTGTGGTTCTGTATAACCTCTGTTATAATATCTTTTTGGACTTAATAATAATTTATTTGAAGTGGCATCATAATCAACGACATTAAAGAATTGATCTTTTATCTTATATAGTTTTATTATTTTATCATCTATAAAATTATATATAAAAATATAGTACTCTTTATCTATAAGATCCTTGCCATTAAAAACAAGAAATCCTGATTTTTTTTCAAAAAGATAATCCTTAGAATAGAAGTCAACTTTATGATTAATTTCTAAATAATCTTTAAAACTTAGTGTATTAAAACGATTATAAAAAGTGCCTTTACTAAAATATTTTACTTGTAATTCATCTGCATTATAATTGTTTTTTTCTTTCGTTTCTATACCTTCAACTAAAAAACTGTCATCAGATAAAAACATTCCTTCATAAAATTTTTGATTAAAATTAGGATGAATACTTAATGCGTTTTTCTTTTTTGTATCAGAAACTGTAAAATTTGCAATGGCAATAAAGTTGTTAAAAACATTCGATGTTACAACGCTCTCATTTTTAAGAAAAGTTCCTGAATATGCACCTTGTTTGAGCTCTAGTTGACTAGCTGTAAATTTATTGTTTGCGAATTCTATAATGATGGGGTTTGTTGGAAAATTGCTTTTGGATGTAACTAAAATTCTATTATTTTCTAAAGTATCGTCTGTAATAGAAGTTGAATGATCTAATGAAAACCAATCTGTTTTTAATTCTGCTTCTTTACTTTTAACACCATTTTTATACCTATAAATTGATAATAAATTTTCTTCGGAAGAAAGCAGTACTGCATATAAAGTGTTTTCAGTTCCCTTAAAAAAAGTATGTAGTATTTTGTCTTTTTTTTCATTTTCTGTTTCCCATAAAATATTTTTACTTTTTAAATCTCTACAAATAATTTTTTGCCCTTCTTTATAATGTTCTTCAACATAGGCTACTAAAGTTGTGTCTTTACTTACACTTGCAGTTTTAACTTTGTTTTCTGTTAAAAAAATAGTTACTGGTTGAAAATTATTATCTAAAACTATTAACTCTGACCTTAAAATATTAATTTGATTTGTAGTTATAATAAAATTACTATTCTTGTGATTTATAAACTTAAATGCAAATTTCTTTTTAAGTAATATTTTATTAGAATTTACGTCAACAATAAATAGCGTATCATTTTTTTTATAAGCAATTCCTTTTCCATTTATAACCAATTTCAGATTTTCTAAAATAAATCCATCAGATTTTCTAATGGTTTTCTCGTAACTAAAATCTTCTGTGAAATAACTTATTATTTTACCTGAGTTATCTACAGTAAATATTCTTTTTCCGTCCTTAGAGGCAATTATATCTTGAATTTGCGTAGAGTGATAATCTTTTAAATGGAGTTTGTAATCTTCTTGAGAAAAGACGTTAGATATAATTCCTAATACAGCAAAAAGGAGAATTATTTTTACTTTGATAATCTTTTTCATAATTTTTCTTTTTCTATCATCTTTTGCTAAAATAATCAATATTTATAATAGATAACCCACATGATTATCAAAACTTTAACAAAAACCTTATCATTAATCAAAATGACGTTTAAAAGATTCTCTTATATTTACAAAAAAATACTATGATGTTTAAAACTCTTTTTAAAAATTCTATAGCAAGTTTATTAATTGTTTCATTCTTGTTTTCTTCTTGTGCAAGCCACAAAAGATCTAACATACAGGCTAACGAAAATTTTGTAGTTGAATTAACCAAACCAAAAGCAAGAGGAGGTTTTACAACGACTGCTTTAGAAGGGCTTTTTATGGGTGCAAAATATTTGGTTGATAAATCTACCAAAAAACTCATAAACACCTATACAAACTCAATTTCTATAAACGATTATTACAATAATTTTACTGGAAAAATTAAAAAAACATATTCAGGAATTCAGCTGAAGAAGTATGCAAACCCAATTGAAAGTGCGCAGAAAACGGAAATGAAATCTATAATGACTCGTGAAATTAAAATAGAGCCAAAATCTAGAGGTGCAAAAGCAACAACAGTTTTAGCTTTAGATGATTTTTTCCCGAAAGAAAATGATGATTTATTAAATTTTCATGCAGTTATCGATTTTGAGAGTGATGAAGGTAATCCTGGTGTAACTCGTTTAAGTTTTAGTGAATTAAGAGTGTTTTTCTCTAAAACAAAGGTTTTTACTGATGAAAATTTAAATGCACGTGTGTTAATTTCTATTGAAGGTCAATGGAGAAGTACAGATGGTTCTCCACAAACAGCTACTTTAATTGAGCAAGAATATGATTTCAAAAACATTAAATATGGTTATAAAAACCAAATTGATGAACCAATTTTAACAAAATGGTATTATGATATTCCTATTTTATCTGAGTTGGAAGAAAATACAACCTATGGAGTTATAAAAGTAAATGTTCAGTTAGAAGAATATGAAGGAAATAAAAGCAAATACTTAAACAAATTGCCTTCTATTTTAAGTGATAATAAAAGTGCTATCATTAAAAATGGTTCTTCTACAATTAATAAAATTGTGGATTAGTAAGGAACTCCAAAAATTGAAAAAGCTGCCCAATATTTAGGATCATCGTTTACTTCTTTTTTGTATTTTAGAATTGCATTTCTTAAAGCAGCATGTGGCATTAATTCTTTTGCGATAGCAAGTTCATCAAAGAAAAACTTCATAAAGGTAGCTGTTTCTTTATCATCTATATTCCAAAGACTCATTAATACATGGTTCGCTCCTGCTATTTGAAAAGCTCTTGCCAAACCAATTGTACCACCTTCATGAGATTTCCCTAAACCTGTTTGACAAGCACTCAAAACCACTAAATCTGCTTTTAATTTACACTTTTTCCTAATATTTTGTATTTCTCTAGAAGTTATAAACGGTTTTTCAGAATTATCTTCTGCTAAAACTAAAAAGCTATTATCCATTGGGTTTTCAAAATCATTAATACCATGTGTTGCAAAATAGATTAAATCATAATCACAAATATCTTTTATAATATTCTCTTTAGTGGCTTTTATCCCACTCAAATGTTTAAATTTCGTAGGTGCAGATTTATTAATAATGTAATTTACCTCAACTTCAGCTCCTGGTAAATTAGGGAAACTCCATTCTAGATTATTAGAATATTTTGGATTTGATACAAAAAGAGCATTTTCCCACAAATAATTCACGTAATCATTATAGCCATCTAAACCATACTTGTTTTGGTTTTTGTTATAAGAAATATTAAGCTCGTAAATATTGGGTGCTATTGAATAACTCATTCTATCTATTAAATATTTACCTTTAATTTTAAAAGCAGCAAAAGGCAAAGTACCAATGTTAAGAGCAGGCAGAAGTATTAAATGATTAAAATTTTCCAATTGAAAAGAATCTGGAAAAAGTAGATTATTTAATTTTTTTAAAGACTTAATTAATTTTGTTTTTTTATTTTTTTTCCCAATAACAATAGTCCCTCTTTTTTTGGGCGATCTATTAAAAAAAGCAGATGAATACAAATAGTTTACATCCTTTATATAATTAGCTAATTCGTCTTTTGATATTCCTATTTTTGATTCTACTAAATTAATTTTAACATCAAATGAAAAATTATTTGATGCTTTGGATATTAAACTTAATTTTAAGGAATCATTTTTAAAAGTATAAAAAAGTAAACCAACATTTTTTTTATTTTCAATTATACTTTTAAATAATTCATCAGCACTTTTAAAGTCTCCTAAAGAAAATTGAGGTGCTCCTCTTCGTTTACTTAATTGATTTATTTTAGTTTTTTGCTCCTCTACTAAATTATCAATAATTCCTTTATAGAATTTTTCAGAGACACCATCTACATCTTTTTCTTGAGAAAAACATAACATAGAAAATAATACGCAAAATATGAAGCTAGTTTTCTTTATCATTTTAAAATTACTCCTTTACAATTTCATAAATAATTTCTGAGGTATAACCATCTACTTTATCAGAAACTACAATAACATCTCCTTGACCTCTTGAGTTTAAAAATGTGTTATTTACAAAACTAGCTAAAGGATTTAATGCACCTCTTTCTCCTATAGAACCTCTATTTTTTATGGTGGATGCAATATTAATTGGATAAGGAGAAGCAATACATTTCATAACTAATTTCTCATAAGGAGGTCCATAATTCATTATTTTATCACTAAAAAGAACTGTTTTTCCTTTTTCTATTAATCTTTCTTGATTGTTCATTTCAAAGCGATCACTAGGAAAAATACTATTGATTTCTCCTTTAGAATTTACTTCAATAATTGTAAAATATAAATCCTTTTCTGAATGATTAGTGACTTCAAAAACCAACTTGTCTTTTCCTGGAACAATAGACAAAACGTTATTTCTCATAATGTCTTCTGGTTTGCCAATTTCATTTTCTTCTGTTAAAATATTTAGTTTTACAGGTAAAGCTCTAAAAGTAAATTCGTATTTTTTGTTGTTGAAATTCAACTTTTTCATGTACGAACCATGAGCATAGGTTGATAATGTTTTCTTTAAAAATTTAAGGTTGTCAATTTTTACATTTTCTTCAATAGCACTAAAACCATTGGTTGTATATACATTAAATTGATTATTTTTCTCTGTAATGATAACATCAGATTCTAATGAATCTACAACTTTACCCAGTTTTGTTTCTTCTAAAAATTTTGTTATTTCATTCTTCACTTTTTTATTTTCTAAGCTTTCATCAAAAGAAATGTTTAAAGATATTTCTCCAAAGCTTTTTTTATCAATAAAAACAACATAATCTTTTTCGTTTTTGCTCTTTAAATCGCTGTTTAATAAAATATTACTTTCATTAAATTTTGCAAGTACAATTTTTCCTTTCGCTATAATTTTAGTCGTATCTAATTGAGTTTCTCCAACTGGCATTATAAAAACAGTAGTTCCTTTAAAAATTCCTTGCAACTTTCCTGCTTGTATTTTTACTGCATTGCTTGTTAATATATTTTTAATTTTGAAATACTCTTCTTGTTTTACATACTCATTTTTAAACAGTTTAATGTCTTGGTTTCCTTCTATCCCTGGGTTTTGATTTGGAGAAAACGTATTCATTTTAGAAGCAATCACATCAAACAATTGTCTGTAAGAAAAATCTGAACCTAAATCGTTCATGGCTTCAGAAAAAGCATAGCTTAAAGCTCCAAAACCTTCTGGATGTTCATAATTTAATTCGTCTGCAGAAGCTCCAGAAATTAAAACATAAGGAGCAGCGTTTTCACTTACTTTAACCTCATCAAACATATCACTTCCTTGCACTTTTGCATTTTTGCTTGGCTCCCAACCTTCAGGCGCAAATACATTTTTAGTTCCTCTTGCTTTTCCTCCTCTTGCAGAAGAACCTGAATGACAACTGTCTAACAACAATAATAATTGTCCGTTTTTGCCTAATGTATTTCTTAAATTGGTGGTAATTTTAGCCAATTCATCATCTCTAATATGGTTTTCGCCTTTATAATTATAAGCATAAGAAGCCATTGCATCTACAGGTACTAAAGCTTCATCTTTATCATCTGCTTCATCTAAAGTTCCATCTTCACTGCTATCAAAAATAGGTTGTCCATGACCTGAATAATGAATCACAACAACATCGCCTTCTTTTATTTTAGTTTCTTGTAATTCTTTAAAAGCATTTAAAATTCCTTTTTTTGTAGCTTCTCTATCAACTAACGTAGTTATATTTTCAGGTTGAAAACCTTGTCTTTCTAAAGTTTCTTTAATTAAAGGAACATCGTTTGCAGAACTAATTGCACCCCAACCTGTACTTCTTGGATAATCTCCAATTGCAATAATTAAAGCATGTTTTGTAGTGGTGGTTTCTTGAGAATATGTAAAATTAACTGCAAAAATCAGCAATAATAAAATGTAAAACTTTTTCATAATATATATTTTAACTAGATTATTTAATTTCAAAAAGACTGAAAGAAATTCCAAAATAATACCCAAAATCATACACCGATTTTGTAAAAGAATCTAAATCTGTAATTGTTGTTGAGTCACCTGCTTTTAAACCATTTGTAAGTTTATTAACAGTTCCATAAGCAACACCTCCAGATAAAGATATTCTACTTGTACTGCCTAAAAATATGGTTGGACCTAATAAAAAATTAATACCTCTTGTTTCTCCTGTTATTGGAATTGACACCCCAAATGAACCACCTAAATTAAAATTCTCACCCATTACTGGATAAAAATTAATCATAGTACTAATGTTTGGTGTTGAGCTATTCCCAACATCTTCGCCAATAATTCCATTTTGATCTATATAAAAATCTTTCGCTTTTGATCCAAAATTATTTAACGTTAAAGCAATGCTTGAATTTATTTTAAAACCTCCTTTAGAGAATAATTTTAAAGTTCTGGTTTTTATCAAGTTTTCTTCTGTTGGTGTGCCATTTGCAGTTTCAGAAAAAGCACTTTGTAAAAAATTAAGTTCTATAGCAACTTTGTCAGATTCTATGGTATAATCATAGGTTTGCTCAAAATTTGAGGCTTCTAAACTTGTAAACAAATCTTTAATTTTATTTAAACTTTCTGCTGTGTTTAATTGTGTTGAATTGATACTTTTCTTTAACGCTTCTAAATTTCTATAGGTATTACTTTTTTGCACCAATTCTCCTCTAGACATTGATTTTTCGCCATTTAAAGTGCTGTCTATTTCTGTGGAAATATTTTCAATTTCGTTTGATAATTGAGCAGCATCTTCTTGAACAACATTGTTTAAGTTTGATAGGAATAAGTAATAATTATCATTAGGATTCGATAATCTACTGTCTTTTAGTTGAGAAGAAGCTTCTTTTAGGTTTTCAAGAATTTCTTTTTTATCAAAATTTGGATTTAATAAGTTGGATAAAAAAGATGTTTTTACAGCATCAATATTCGTTGTTAATTTATTTAAATCTGCAAATTGATTCGTTACTTTTGATCCTCTTGATTTTCCTCCTCTTGATAAATAGGAACTTTCTTTGGCAACATTATCAATATTTAAATTCAAATTTTCGCCAGTAAATGATTTCATACCACCCAATAAAGAACTAAAATTAAAACCACTCATTTTTGGATGAACCACCTCTTCTTTCACATCAGTTTTTATGGTTACTGCAAAAGGATTTACGTTGATGAGTTTCAATTCAATTAAACTATTTCTTTTAAATTTTGGATTAGAAAGTGTGTCTTGAATATTATTAAGTTTATCTAACTTATAATAATTAATTTCTTCAGTTTGATAATTGTAAGTAACTCTGTATTTTTCTTGAGCAATTAAAACAGTAACAGAAAATAAGAGGAAACACATTAGTAACTTTTTCATTTGTAAGGTTTCTTGGATGATTAAACTTTTAGAATCTCTAAAATAGTACATTTTATTTAAATGTAACTACCTAAAAATAGGTATATTAATTATAAAAATAGAATGCTATAATTTTTTAAATCAAATACTTTGCCATTTTGTATTTTTGTAAAATGACAAAAAAATCTTTTACAGTTGATGAAATAAAACGCAAGCTAGAAAACTACTGTGTATACCAAGATAGATGTCATAAAGAAGTGGAGCAAAAAATGCGTGAGTTTTTTTTAATTCCTGAAGCAAAAGAAATGATTCTTTTAAGTTTAATGAAAGATAATTTTTTAAATGAAGAACGTTTTTCTAAAAGTTTTGCTCGTGGAAAATTCCGAATTAAAAGTTGGGGAAAACAACGAATTGTTAGAGATTTAAAATTTAAAGATATTTCTGCTTACAACATAAAAACAGCTTTAAAAGAGATTGATGAAACTGAATATATTGCTACAATTTATAGCATCACAGAAAAAAGAAACGCTGTAATTTCTGAAACAAATATTTACAAAAGAAAACAAAAGTTAATTGGTTTTTTAATGCGAAAAGGTTTTGAAAACGATCTGATATACAAAGTTGTAAATGAAGTGGTTTCTTGAGGAATTAATAAAACAAATAGCTCCAAAAAAAAACTACTTTTTAAACTTCTTTAAAAACAAATCATCATTCTTTTTCTTTGCTTTTATAACTGCATTTACATCTTCGTTTGGAATTGTAATTGACAATACATAGTGTTTAATTTTCCAAGAATTTCCATTCTTTTCCAAAACTCCAGAACCTCTGCAAGTACCCATTTGTGTGGTTAAAAGCTCATCAAACCAAACAAAATTTCCTGACTTATTTATGTAGATATTTCTTTCTAACGTAGTAAAACTCCATGCTTTTCCTTTGTCAAAATGAGGTTTACTGTAGGCTTTAAATTGTTCTTTATTCCAATTTTCTGTGGCATCTGTACCAATAAAAACGGAAATGCTATCCATTTTATTAAAATAAATTTCAAAATCTGCTTCTGATGCTGCTAAATGCCAGTCGTTTAAAACAGTATTTACGTTATTTTTAATTGCTTTGCTTTCCAAAATAGAAATTTCTTTTACAGAATTACATCCTACTAAAATGAAAAATAACGCAAAAAATGAAAGTCCTTTTTTTATCATTATTGGTTTGTCTTAAATTTTAAATCTCCTTTATCAATTTTTGTTGGAGTAAAGTTCTTCCTAATAGATTTTCTGGAAACACTATCCATTTTTGTAGAATCTAAACCAATAAATTTTACATCAACATCTATTTCGTCTTCAAACCTTTTTTTAGATAAAAGCGTATTTATTTTTACATTAATAGCAGAAAAAGCGTCTAAAATTTTTTCGGTTTGCATAGTAACTTCACTCGCTTTTATTGCTGGTATTGTTGTCATATCTGCCAATCTTAACGTTTCGTTGTTAAAGATATTTATTCTAGTATCTAAAGAAGCCACATCAAATAACGTTGGTTTTATGCTGTCTTTTAAAGATTTTACCAACCCTTTTAGCTCTAAAGCATTACTTAAAACTTCTCTTGAAGATGCTTTTTTAAACCTCGCTAAAAAATCATTAACTGCGTTTAACTCTTTCCATTCTTCTACATCTTTTGCAAAAGCTGGGTTTATCGTTTTTATAGAAGAAAATTCGTTTTCAACGCTTAAAAGAGGTTTCGTATCTTCTTGCTGAATGGTAGTTTCCTGTTTTTTATCACAAGAAAAAATAAATAGAAGTATTAATAGTGTTATGAAGTATTTCAAAATTATGAATTGAGTTTGTAAAAATAAACAATTTTTAAAACGGATTCCCTTATAGAAAACATAATTTTTAAAAGAAATAAATTAAGGATACAATAATAAAAATTGTTTTAGAGAAACTTAATTACGAATAATAAAAATAAGTACCTTTGGCGTTATTAATAATTCAATATAGTATTATGAAAACTGTTATTTTAGTTTTAGGTGCAAGTGGGCAAATAGGCACAGAACTTACTGAAAAGTTACGCCTTTTATATGGCAATAATAATGTAATTGCTTCAGATATTAGAGAAGGAAGTTTAGAATTAATGACTTCTGGTCCTTTTGAAATTATTGATGCAACTGACAAAGCTGCAATATTAAGTGTTATTCATAAATACAATGTTACTCAAGTTTATTTATTGGCTGCAATGTTATCTGCAACAGCAGAAAAAATGCCTCAAAAAGCTTGGAACTTAAACATGAATTCTTTGTTGGCTGTTTTAGATTTAGCCAAAGAAAAACATATCGAAAAAATATATTGGCCAAGTTCTATTGCTGTTTTTGGCCCAACAACTCCTAAAAAAAATACGCCACAAAAAACGGTTATGGAACCTTCTACAGTCTACGGAATTAGTAAGGTTTCTGGTGAATTTTGGTGTAATTACTACCATGATAAATTTGGGGTTGATGTAAGAAGTTTACGTTATCCAGGAATTATTTCTTGGAAAACAAAACCTGGTGGAGGCACCACAGATTATGCTGTAGATATTTATTTTAAAGCATTAGAAGATAAAAAATACGAATGTTTTTTATCCGAAAACACAACTTTACCAATGATGTATATGAATGATGCTGTAAATGCAACTATTCAATTAATGCAAGCAGATGCTAAAGACATAAAAATTAGAAATGGCTACAATTTAGCTGCCATGAGTTTTACACCTAAAGAAATTGCTGCCGAAATTAAAAAGCATATTCCTGAATTTGAAATTACTTACAAACCAGATTTTAGACAAGAAATTGCAGATAGTTGGCCACAAACTATTGATGATTCTCAAGCTAGAAAAGATTGGAATTGGGAACATAAATTCGATTTAGAATCGATGACTGCAGATATTCTTGAAAGCTTAAAAAATCAAGAGAAATAAATCTTGTAAGTTTTCGTTTAATTTGCGTCTAAAAAATTGAATTTAGAAAAGAATTATGAAAGATATTATATCAAAAAGTTTAGAAAACACTTACACATATCCAGAATATAGAGATTTAGTAACAAATTTATTGGCTGAAGGAAAATCTACTGGGCCAGAACAATCTGACTATATTTTAAATTATAGCAAATTGAATAACAGCAGAATGAAACGTTTGGATAAAACCACGAAAATTTCTGACGAAACTGTGCAAGAAATTCAAAAATTAGCAACACCACAAACTTGGTTGGTGCTTACTGAAGGTTGGTGTGGAGATGCTGCACAGAATTTGCCAGTAATCCATAAAATGGCTGAACTCAACAAAAACATCAACTTAAAATTAGTTTTGCGTGATGAAAATTTGGAGTTAATGGATTTATTTTTGACAAATGGTGGTAGATCTATTCCTAAATTAATTGCGTTAGACAAAGATAATAACGTAATTGATACTTGGGGACCAAGACCAACTGTTGCCACAAAAATGGTGGAAGATTATAAAGCAAAACATGGCAGCTTAGATTCCCAATTTAAAGAAGATTTGCAAGTTTGGTATAATAAAGACAAAGGATTAAGTACTCAAGAAGATTTTGTTTCGTTGATAAAATCGACTTTATAAACAAAACATAACTTTATAAAAATAGATTAAAATCGCAAGTTTGAAAAATTCAAGTTTGCGATTTTTCTTTGGTATCTTTGCAGTCTAAAAAATCTATACAATGTTTGTTGATTATACCGAAATTTCTGAAGATGCTAAAGTTTGGATTTATCCTTCTAACAGAAAATTTTACCCTGCAGAGATTCCAGAAATTGAACAAAAAATAAAAGCATTTGTTGAAAACTGGAAGAAAGAAGACGAAAACTTCAAAGTTTCTTATCAGTTTTTATACAACAGATTTATTGTTTTAATTGCTGATGATGAAAATGCCACAATTACAAATACTGACATTGATACTTCTGTTTCCTTTATTTTAGAACTGCAAGAAACCTATAAAGTTGACTTGTTAGATAAGATGAATGTTTGTTTTAAACAAGGCGAATTTGTACAATATAAAGAATTGAAAGATTTTAAAAAATTGGTGAAAAATAGAGCTGTTACTGCAAAAACGATCATTTTTGATAATTTAATTACCAATAATCACGATTTTAAAAACTTCTGGGAAATACCAATTGAAGAGAGTTGGTATAACCGTTTTTTATAATTTTTTATGCTTCAAGTAAACAACATCACTTTTGGATATTCTAAAAAGAAAACAGTTTTAGATAATTTCAATTTCACTTTGCAAAAAGGCGAACACCTTTGTGTAATGGGTGAAAGTGGTTGTGGAAAATCTACTTTATTAAAAGCAATTTACGGTTTGTTAGATTTACAAAAAGGGACTATTTTTTGGAATGATGATCAAGTTTTAGGACCAGAATTTCATTTAGTTCCAGGAATGGACTTCTTTAAATATGTGGCACAAGATTTCGATTTGATGCCTTATATCTCTGTCTCTGAAAACATAAAAAAATTCTTATCGCGTTTTTATCCTGAAGAAAGTGAAGCAAGAACGCAAGAATTATTGGACGTAATTGAAATGAAAGCTTTTGAAAACACGAAAGTGAAAAATTTAAGTGGTGGACAAAAACAACGTGTTGCAATTGCTAGAGCTTTAGCAAATGAGCCCGAATTAATTTTACTAGATGAACCTTTTGGACAAATTGATAACTTTAAAAAGAACTCATTAAGAAGACGTTTATTTAAATATTTAAAAGATAAAAATATTGCTTGCATTGTTGCAACGCATGATAAAAATGATGCCCTTTCTTTTGCTGATCAACTCATCATCATCAGAAACAGTAAAATTTTAGCAAACAATAATCCCAAAGAAATTTATAATAATCCCGAAAAAAAATACATTGCTGCTCTGTTTGATGATGTAAATAAAATTATTATTGATGAAAAAAAACACTTGTTATATCCTCATCAAATAAAAATTGTTGAAAAATCTGATATTTCTGCAACCGTTTTAAATTCCTATTTTAAAGGTGCTTATTGGTTAATTGAAGCTGAAGTTGAAAAGCAAATTGTATTTTTAAATCATTTTGAAGAATTAGAAAAAGGTAAAAAAATCAACTTGAAAATCTGCTAAGGAGTCTTTTAAATTATTTCTTTAATTTTTATCAAATTCCCATTAAAAGCAATCTCTTCATTTTCCTTTTTTCCCAACAACAATTTTCCAATGGGTGATGAAACTGAAATCGCGAAATAATTATTACCACAAGCTGTTAGCTTGCCAGCAGAAATACTTAAAAAATAGTTGGCTTTATTTGTAATAATAACGCTTCCTAAATGTGCAATTTTAGAGGTTTTAGAAATGTCAATTTTGGATAAAATTTGGTTCATTATAGAAATTCCTTCCAATTGCTGACTTGCTTTTTCCATCTCTAACTGTAACATGGCTCTACCTGTTTCGTGCTTATCTCCTGCAGAACTTTTAGTTTCAGATTGCAACGCTTTTTGGTTCGATGAAATAATTTCTTCAACAGTTTGTAAACGTTTATTTACAAAATCTTTACACAAATTAAAAAGTTGCTGTTTAATTTTTAGTTGCTGCATAGATCATCTTAATATTTACCTTTTTAGAAAGTATAAAACTACTTCCTCCAACCTCAAAATCCTTTCTATTAATCATAAAATTTGCTGAAATTAATATCGAATTTTCTGTGTAATCAACATCCAGAAAAGTTTCTATATTTTTTTCAGTTCCTTTAATCGTCAAAACACCTTTAATGATAAATTTATTGTCTGTACTTTTTTCTATTCCTGAGGATTCAAATACAATTTCTGGAAACTTCTCAACATTAAAATAATCTGATTTTAGTAAATGTTTATCTCTAGCTTTTAAGTCTGTAAAGATCGATTTTACCTGAATATTTGCATTGAAAAAACTTTCACTTAAATCATCAGCATTAAAATTACTTTGAATTTTAAAATCACTAAAGTTACCATCTACATCAAATCCAAAATTCTTAATCGTAAAAGTAATAGAAGATTCCTTATTGTTTTGAATGAACTCTTGAGAAAAGCTTGAAAAAGCACAAAAAAGAAAAATAATTAATAGGTGTTTTTGCATCGTAAATAAAAAATATTTTAAAGATTAATTATGTAAAGTAAACGCAAATGCTCCATAATTTCCATGATGGGATTTTGAAACTGAAACATCTATTTTCTTGTTATTTTGATACAAATAAGGAATTCCTAAATCGTTTTTTAAAAGTTGAGTATCATCAGCAAAAAAAGATACTAATTTATCGTTTATAATTTTGGTGACACTTTCATTTTTATCAATAAAAAATAACTCTGAAACCATTTTTGAATCTTTATTTTCTCTAGTCACAGAAGCTATATATTTATCTGATATTAAATAATTTATATAATATTTTTTAGAATCAATTTCTACAACTCCTTCCCTATCTGAAATTATTTTACAAGAAAATTTTTTAGGTGCAAAAAATCGTTTTTGATGTTCTTGAACATAGCATTTATAAGCAGCTTCTTTCATAGACCAAAACAACCAAACTTTCAAAAATGGATTTGCTGAACTTAAAATCTCGTTGATTTCAAACTCGGTAAATTGTTTTTCTAAAAATCCTTTACGTTGCCAATTACTTTCGGTTTTTGCAAGATTTAAATCAACAACATCATTGCCAATCATTAGGCATTCATTTTAGTTTGAATAATAAGGACTGTTTCTTTTACGGAAAGCATTTTCTCCATAGAATCGTTATCAATATGAATATCAAATTCGTCTTCCACATCTAAAATAATATCAACCAAATTTGCAGAATTAATGTCTAAATCCTTTATAAAATCGGTGTCTTCATTCATGTTTTTAAAACCTTCTTCATTATGAATATAAGGTTTTACAATCGTCGTTAATTTTGCTATGATTTCTTCTTTTGTCATTTTGTAATTATAAATGTCTCCTTGAGCGCAGTCGAAAGGTTTATTGAGTTCTCGACTGCGCTCGAACTGACACGTTATTGTTATAATTTAATATTTTTTAAAGATAACACAAGCATTTACATCACCAAAACCAAAACTTGCTTTTGCAACAATATTAATTTCTTTATCTATCAATTTTGTTGGAATTTTATCCACAGAAATCAAATCTTTAATTTCTGGATGCACATCTTCACAATTGATATTTGGAAACACAAATTGCTCTTTTATTTGCATCACAGAAGCCACACTTTCAATTGCACCAGCTGCTGCCAAACAATGTCCAATTTGCGATTTTATGGAGTTGATAAAAGGAAAATCTGCTCCTTTTCTTTGCAAAGCTTTCGTCCAATTTTCTATCTCTAAACTATCTTTTGTTGTTGCTGTTAAATGGCCATTTATCGCATCAATTTCATCTGCAGAAATATTAGCATCTACAATTGCATCTGTTATACATTTCTGAACAGCCTCTGCATTTGGCGCAGTTAAAGTTCCTCCATTTCTTTGTCCTCCAGAATTTATATTGCCACCTAAAACCTCTGCATAAATCGTTGCATTTCTTGCCAAAGCACTTTCTAAGGATTCTAACACCAAAGCTCCTGCTCCACTTCCAGGTACAAATCCTGCAGCAGTTTCACTCATAGGTCTTGACCCTTTTTCTGGACTTTCATTATGCTTGTAACTCATGACTCTCATTGCATCAAAACCTCCCCAAGTGTACAAACTACTGTCACTAGAACTGCCTACCAACATACGTTTTGCTTTGCCGTTTTTAATGCGCTCAAAACCTAATAATAAAGCTTCTGTTCCTGTTGTACATGCAGATGAATTTGTGGTTACTTGATTCCCAAAACCTAATATTCCACCTAAATATGCAGAAATTCCACTTGCCATGGTTTGCACAACAGATGTGCTTCCTAAACGTCTTACATTTTGGTCGTCAATTTTATAAATCGATTCTCTGAATTTTTCAATTCCTGAAGTTCCTGTTCCAAAAATTAATCCTGAATCGTAATCTAATTCTGAGTTTTCATCAACGGAAAAACCTGCATCTTTCCACGCATCAATTCCAGCCATACAACCATATAAAATAGAGGTACTATTGAATCCTCTTAATTGTAAAGGCGATAAATATTCGAGTTTTTTTTCTTCGGATATTTCTGGAATTCCTCCAATACAACAAGAGAAACCTTTGTCTTTTAATTCTTGATGAAATGTAATTCCGGATTTGCCTGCTTTAATCGCATTTGTAAATGCTGATAAACCAACGCCATTTGGTGCAACAACTCCTAAACCTGTAATTACGACTCTGTTATTATTTTTTGACACGGATTTCACGGATTTTCACAGATTTGACTCTTCTTAACTTATATTTTTCAGAACTGACAGATTTTAAAAACCTTTCAGGTCTTTTCTAAATTATTAACATTCCTGAAATAGTTCCTCTACAAACCAATTCATTTTTCTCATTCATCATTTTAACTTTACATTTTAGCTTGTTAAATCTAAAATATTCTTTTTCTGAAATTACAATAACTTTTTCGTTTGGCAACACAGGTAAAAAGAAATCAACTTGGTTTGACGTTAAAGCAATTTTTGGTTTTTTTTCTTCGGATAAAATTTCATCTTTCAAAAGAAAAATCCCTAAACAAACTAAACCAATTTGTGCCATTGTTTCCGTTAAAATAACGCCTGGTGTAATTGGATTATTTTTAAAATGACCTTCGTAAAAAAACTCGTTTTCTTTAAATGTATAGTTTCCAGTAATTCCATTTTCTGAAATTTCTGTGAGTTCATCAACAAACAAAAATGGTTTTTGATAAGGAAGATTTTTTATGATTTCAGTTTGACTCATTCGCTTTATTAAAAATAATTTTTGTCATTTCGACGATAGGAGAAATCACATAAACTTGCTCAATATAATCTTATTTTCTTTATGTGATTTCTCCCAAAAGGTCGAAATGACACTATTATATACATTTTGTTATTTCTACAAATCTACCATTCCAACAAAATTCTTTGAGCAGAAAAACCAGGACCAAAACTTAACATTAAACCTCTTTCACCTTTTGCAGGATTTCTATCCATAAAACGTTCTAAAACATATAAAACTGTGGCACTAGACATATTTCCATACAAACGTAAAACTTCTTTTGTATCGTCTATATTCTTACCTAATACACCAAATAAATCTTCTACAGTTTGTACAATTTTTTTTCCTCCAGGATGAAAAATTAAGTGGTTTACATCATCAATTGTTAACTTATTTCGTTCTAAAAAAGGATGTACAATTGCTGGAAAATGATCGGAAATTTTCTGTGGAACTTCTTTGTCTAAAATCATTTGTAAACCAGAATTTACCAAATTGAAACCCATCATATGTGTTGCATCGTAAAAATGATACATGGCTTCATCAACAATTTCTGGACCTTTATCCTCTTCATAAGAAGATAAAATTACGGCTGATGCTCCATCACCAAAAATGGCTGCACTTACAATATTTGCCATTGAATAATCTTCTAATTGAAACGTTGCTGTTGGTGCTTCTACAGCCACAACAGCTGCTCTTTTATTTGGATTCGCTTTTAAAAAATTCTTGGCATAAATAATGCCTGAAACTCCTGCTGCACAACCCATTTCAGTTACTGGTAAACGCACAATATCTTGTTTCATTTGAAGCGAATTAATCAAATACGCATCCATAGAAGGAATCATGATTCCTGTGCAACTTACTGTAATTATATAATCGATTTCTGTAGCTTTTAAATTGGCTTTTTCTAGCGATTTTTTGAGTGATTGTTCTGCTAATTTTACAACTTCTCTAGCATAAATGTTATTTTTATCTTCGAAAGAAGTTGCTGTAAAAACCTCTGCTGGATCCATAATTGAATAACGTTTATCAACACCTGCTCCTTCAAAAAGTTTGGTAACTTTTCTTTGAAAACGAGTGTCTTGATCTTGCATCCACATTTCTACAAACGGAATGATATCTTTTGTTTCTCGATAATATTTTGGAAGTTGCTTTGCAACCGATGTTATTTTTACTTTCATATTTTTATAAGACTAATTTAGACACTAATTCCAAAAATTGCAATAATAATTTATTTTGAATTTCTCTAATTTTTATCAATCTTGAATCTTAAACTTTAAATTTTGAACTTTCAAGAATCCATAAAAAACGAAATGCCCATTTCCACGAAATTTCTGGTTGTACATTTATTTTTTCTGACATTTCTACTAAACCTTGTCTTTTAAAACCTCTTAAAACAGATGTTAATCCATCTTCAATAATCATTTTATTGCTGATAAAAATTGACAGCAACATGAATAAATAATAAGCTAATTTATGTCTATGTAAATCGTTTACAACGATTCCTATTTTGGTTTGTTGTAACGTATTTTTTAAAAATGAAACCAATGCTGGTTCCTTAAAATGATGTAAGAATAAGGTTGCTAATACAACATCAAATTCACGTTTATTAAAATCATCAGAAAAAATATCTTGGGTTTCAAAAGTTAACTCATGATACTCTAAAGATAATTCATTTGCATACTCAATTGCTGTTGGATTTGCATCAATTCCAATTAATTTAAATTTATAATTATGTTTTCTCCCAAATTTTGCAACATCTCTCAAAATATCTCCATGACCACAACCAACATCTACAATGGTAATTTCTTTATCTTTTGGGTGATTTTTTAAAATCGATTTTAAACCATTTACAGTTACTTTATTTCCTCCTAACCATCTATTTATATGCTCTAATTTATCTAAAGTATCTCTTAATAAATCGCCTCCAATAGAAAAATCGTCCATCAATTCTTCTTTGTCTGTTCTTTGTTTTGTGCTGATAAAAAAGTCCATTATAGCTTTATTGGTTTTCCATGTGTTTGTTTGATAATCATTGGCAATAAAAACGGCATTTTGCTTAAAATTTGTAGTAAAACGTTTGCAATTTTGTCGTTTCTGAACAATTTTGCAATAAAATGACCTGATTTTAAACGCCAACTAAATTGATGATTCCATTCTGAAATATAGTTGTTTTCGAGTTCTTTTCTTGATAAATTTTTATCATCTAAATAATTTAGAATGAGTTTAGACGCAATTTGCGCAGATTGAATTGCCATACTCATTCCATTTCCACAAAGTGGGTGAATCATTCCTGCAGAATCGCCACACATTAATATGTTATTTTCTACAGGTTTTTTGGTTTCAAAAGAAATTTGACTGATAGATAAAGGTTGCTCAAAAATTGGCTTTGAATTTTGAAACATCTCCTTTAAAAAAGTGTTTTTAAAAACCACATTTTTCTGAAAATCATCAATATTTTTATACTTTTTAAAGGATGAAAAACTAGTGATATAACACAAATTAATCGCATTATTTTCTACTTTAGAAACGCCACAATAACCACCTTTAAAATTATGAAGTGCCACTAAATTTGTTGGGAATTCTCCTTTTACGTGAATCTTAACACCCAAATAAGGCGATTTTTTTTTGATGAAAGTACGTTCCATTTTTACATCTAATAACGAACGTTTGCCAAAAGCGCCAATGGTTATTTTTGATGTAAAAGTGTCGTTTTCTTTCGTTTCTACATTAAAAACAGCATCATTAAAAGTAATATTTGTAGCAACATCTTGTAAAATTACAACGCCATTTTCTTTTGCTTTTTCTGATAAAATGAAATCTAATTTGTAGCGAGAAATTCCAAAACCTCCTAAAGGTAATTTTGCAGAAATTAGGTTGTTATTTGTGGTTGATAATTGAAAATCATCAATTTTTACTGCACCAAAATCAAATGGATTGATCTCTAAAAAAGACAAATAAGGCAATACTTCATTCGATATATATTCGCCACAAACTTTGTGTTTTGGATAGCTGTTTTTTTCTATCAACAAAATACTTTTGCCAAATTTTGAAAGATGAATTGCGTTACACAAACCTGCTAAACCTCCACCAATAATAATTACATCAAAATTTGGGGAATTTTCTTTCATTCAACTAAATTAAACAATCTGAATCAAAGAAAATTGAAAGTCTATAAAAAATTATTCAATAATAAATTTGCTCAAAACTCCATTTATTTTAATCAAATAAATTCCTTTTGCTAGAGATTTTGTTTCAATACTGCCTTTATTTTCTGTTATTTTTTGAGTGATAATTTTTTGACCTCTCATTGTATAGATTTCAACAAAACCAATTTGTTTATCAGCAATAATATTTAAAACATTTTTTGTGGGATTTGGATAAAAAGAAAATCCTTTTTCTTCAAAATTAGTATCATCCAAAGAAAGAGAAGCACAGGTATCATCACCAAAAATCTGAACCTCCTCATAACTATTCCAACCACTTCCTTCTGAGTTTCCATAACCTAAAATCCTAACAAATCTTGCTTCTTGAAAAGGTGAAAAAGCAAAATTTTCAAAACCAACTGTGTTTCCTGAACTTGTTAAAACTGAAGTAACATCCGTAAAATTTGTACCATCAACTGAAGTTGCTATCTTAAAAGAAGATGTTCTTTCTGAACCTTTATGAAAGTATATTTTTACACTTGTAACCGTTTTTTTACACTGCAAATCATAGGTTAGAAAAGCAGAACCATCACTTGAATTTGCAGACCATCTTGTAGCGTCATTTTCATCTAAAGTATTTTCTGGAATATTATCTCCTGCTTGTGTGCCAACTCCTGTAACTGTAATTCCTGAAAGTGCAACTGCAGTATCTGCATTAAAAGTTTCTAAAGATTGATTTACTGTAATTACGGAATTCAAATTCCCACCATTTTGTGAAACTGTAATTATTGCTGTTCTCAAAGCTCCAGAAGTGTTTTCTGTTGTTGTTATTTGAATGGTTGCATTGTTAGAACCACTTGTAGTATTTAAAGTTAACCAATCTGCATTTTCGGAAATTGACCAACTAACATTTGCATTAATATCAAAAATTTTTGTGCCAGCAGCAATATTAAAATCGATTGTATTTATTGATGTTGTTAATCTACCAGAATTGCCAGATAAAAACCCAACTTTAGTGCCAACATCAGCAACTTTATAAGGCAATTTTGTTCCATTCGCACCAAATTCTTCTGCTCCAGCATCAAAATTATTAGTTCTATTTCCTCCTAAAATATCATCACTTAAAAAAGAATACGAACCAATATTTGCATCGATTGCAGCACTATTTCCAACAATTCTGTAAAAATCTGTACTACTTGCTAACAAGCCACTTGTAACTGTTTTATTGTTATTTACACCATTTGTTAAATCCCAAGGACCATTTTGAGTAATATTTCCCTCAAATTTAGAATTACCAGTTGCATTGGTTTCAATATCGAAAGCATTTCTGCTCGTATTTAAAATAATGTTGTTTGCTATTATTAAATTTTCTGGAGCCAATGTTAAATCTGAACTTACTGTTGTGCCCACTCTAAAACCAAAATCTCCATTTACTAAAGTATTGTTTGTAATCGTTACATTTTTTACTTGATAATAACCATTAATAGCTGAGTTTGGTCTACCATTTGTAATATTTATAGCACCTCCAGTATTGGTTGTACTTCCATCTGGTTTTATAGCATTTACGCCTTCAATATAATTATTATAAATAGTATGTCCTTCTCCAATAACTCGAATTCCACCAGCTAAAGTGTTGTTATTTGCGAAAAAATAATTACCAAAAACCTCACAATTATTGCCATGTCTCAAAGTTAATGTTCCCTGATAATCTGTAAACGTGTTGTTGTAATATTTATTTTTTCCGCTTTTGTTGGAAATTATTTCTATTTCTCCAGACCAATCATAAAAGAAATTATCATAGATTTCTGTAAAAGAATCAGTTAAAGAAGTTGCGCTATTTCCAATACGAATCGCATCTTGATCATTCAATTCATTCACCTCTCCAACTGGAGTTCTTGAAGCAAAATAATTATGATGAATTTTTGTGTAATCTGGATTTTCATCATTCCTGTTATCATTAATAATGCTGCCTATTCCGTTTTTACCAACAAAAGAACTGTGGCTAATTTCATTGTATTGTCCATACACAATTACCCATTTAAAATTATCTTCTTTTTGGGTTGATGAGCCATTGTAACTATCAATTTTAACATTGGTAACCACGCAATTATTGCACTCATTATTGCTTGCGTCTCTAAACTCTATAATTGGGTCTATTCTACCATTATTTGTAATTAAATTCGATGGATTTTGAAACACAAACCCTTCAAAAATAATGTAATTTCCACCTAATTGAATGTTGGAATTTCCTTGCATAAAAACCTGCCCTATGTTTTCTGCTTTGATAATTATTGGGTTTGTAGCTGTTCCGTTTTTGTTGATGCTCAGCTGCACATTATTCCAAATGCCATTTGCCAAAACAATTTCTGAACCAGCAGTTGCACTCGAAATTGCTGATTGTAATTGTGCATTTGTAGTTACAAGTGTTTGCGCATTTAAGGTAGTTACAAACAATACAAAAAGTAAAATACTATAATTTTTAAAGAAGCTAACAATCATTTTTACAGGTATTTAAATTGGTTAACCAATTTTTTATTTGTAAATATAGGTAGAAAAATGTAATCTTTAATTTTAAAATCCTAAAAAAGAGAATTATAGTTTCTTGTTAGTTTAATTAACCAAATCTGCCAATTCTTTACCCACCAAACTACCAATTGCAATACCCATCCCTCCTAAACGAACTCCACAAAAAACATGGTTAGAAAGTTGTTTTACGATGGCTTTCTTTTGATTTCCAACGCCCATAATTCCACTCCATCTGTGTTCAATTTCAAAATTTGTGTTGGGTAAAATAGTTTCTTTTAAAATTTTTTCAAGTTGATGTTGAATAATTTCAGTTTCGCCAAATTCTGAAGTTTCTTCTGTTTTAAAATCGAGATTTCTTCCTCCACCAAACAAAATACGATTGTTGATATTTCTGAAATAATAATACCCTTTGTCTAAATGAAAAGTGCCTTTTATTGGCAAGTTTTTAATTGGCTTTGTAATGAGTACTTGTGCTCTTGCAGGTTGCACATTTTCCTTTAATAATTGGTTAGCAAAACCATTTGTTGCAATTAATAATTTTTTAGTGTAAAAATCTAATCTGTTGGTTTTTATATTGATATTCGAACTGTTTTCTACAAAACTTTCAACTGAAATATTGTTTAAAATTTTTACACCTAAAGCCTGTACTTTTTTTAGTAGTTCTGATGCCATTTTTCCAGTATCAATCTGCCCTTCAAAATTATTGACAATGTATTGTTGATGCACTTTTTGAAAACCAAAACGATTAGCACAAACCGAAAAAACATCTTCTTTAAATATAGGTTTTAATAGCTGGTTTATTGCTTCTTTTTCAGCAATACATTTCTCAAAAAAGTCTTCAGATTCACATAATTCAAAGCCTTTATTTGGCTGAAAATCGATGTTTTTATCACCCAAATTTTTACGCAATAATTGCAATCCTTTCCAACGTTTATCTACCAAATTAAAAACTTCTTGTTCTGTGTGAGATTTTAAATCGTCCATAATTTCTGACAAACTACCAAAGCAAGCAAAACCTGCGTTTTTTGTACTTGCACCTTGAGGTAACATTCCTTTTTCAAGAATTAAAATTTTTGCTTTTGGATGCTTTTTTTGGAGTTCTAAAGCACAATTTAAACCTACAATTCCACTGCCAACAATGGTAAAATCGATGTTGGTAAACCATTCCTTTAATTCCCAATAACTGTAGTTCATATTTTATAATTGTTTCTCAAAACAAATACTGTTTTCCATGTTTTTATATTGCCCATAATTTGGAATAATTTTATAACCACATTTCTTATAAAATTGTACAGCTTCAATTTGTCTTTTTCCTGTTTCTAAAACACATTTTTTATTGCCTAATTCTTTTGCCCAAATCTCTAATTCTGATACTATATTTTGTGCAAAACCTTGTCCCCTTTTTTCTGATATAACAAACATTCTTTTTATTTCCACAGAAATCTCATCGAACTTTTTTATGGCTCCACAACCAACTGGAAAATTTACTTGTGCTGAATTTATTTCAGTATCATCATAAAGTACAACAACCTCTTTTAGAACATCAATATTATTAAATTGATTGTAAAAATCGTGTTCATCTTCATCAGTAATTTTAAGATACGCATCTAATTGTTTTACCAAATTGATAAAATCTTCGTTTTCTGAATTTGTTCTTTTTAAAATCATTATTTATTGGAAAATACCTACAAGGTTTTTGAAACCTTGTAGGAAAAAAATTAAAAATCAAACCTCAATTGCACCCAAACTGGTTCTTTTTTGTTGATGTTCAAATTGCTAAAAGAAAGTCCTAAAAGACGAACAGAATTTTCCAATTCTTCTTGATATAACAACTCTTTTACAATCGGAAAAAACTCGCTTTTTTTACTCATGTATTGCTCCACAGTTTTACTTCTTGTTTGTCTCGTAAAATCTGAATATTTAATTTTTAAAGTGATGGTTTTTCCTTTGGAATTACTTTTTTCCATCCGTTTTTCGATTTCATCAGCAATATCATGCAATTTATCTAGCATAAAAATTTCAGAAGAAATGTTTTCAAAAAAAGTACGTTCTGCTCCAACAGATTTTCGGATTCTATTGGGTTTTACTTCGCTGTTATGAACTCCCCTAACAATATTGTAATAATGACTTCCAGATTTACCAAACAAAAGTGATAGTTCTTCTAACGATTTTTTCTTTAAATCATTCCCAACAAAAATGCCTAGATTATACATTTTTGCAGCAGTTACTTTACCAACTCCGTAAAATTTATTGACAGGCAATTCCTCTAAAAATTTGATAACTTCTTCTGGATGAATTGTTTTTTGTCCATTTGGTTTGTTAATATCTGAAGCTACTTTTGCAATAAATTTATTAATAGAAATACCTGCTGATGCTCGTAAACCAGTTTTATCATATATTTTCTGGCGGATTTCTCTAGCAATATCATTCGCAGAAGGATTGTCTTTTTTATTGACTGTAACATCTAAATATGCTTCATCTAAAGAGAGTGGTTCCACCAAATCTGTATATTCGTAAAAGATTTCTCTAATTTGTGCTGATAACTCTTTGTAACGTGCAAAATCTGATTTTACAAAAATAATATGTGGGCATTTTTGCTTTGCCAAAACATTGCTCATGGCAGATTTTACACCAAATTTTCTGGCTTCGTAACTTGCTGCAGAAACTACGCCTCTATCTCCTCCTCCACCAACAGCAATGGCTTTTCCACGCAATTCTGGGTTGTCTAATTCTGCTACAGATGCATAATAAGCATCCATATCTACATGAATTATTTTACGAAAAGGAGGTTGTAATTCCATGCCTCTAAATTACGAAGTTAGACACGAATTTCACTAATTACTCAAATTGTATTTTTATAATTTACGTTAAAAAATCAATACAAATTTCAGTAACTTCTTTTAATTCTTTTGATACGTTTTCTTTTTCCCAAGGATGAGAAACATTAAAAACGTGATCTGCATTTTCGATAATTTTTAAAATGCTTTTAGAATTCCAAGAATGTATTTTATGGGCTTCATCAATAGGAATTGAACTGTCTTTATCTCCATGAATTACCAATTGTGGAATGTTAATTTGTTCTACAGCTTTTTGAATATTTAAACGCTCTTCATTAGCTTTAAAATTTTCATAAAACTGAATATAATGAGGCATTTTTTGTTTTGTTCGTCCATTTACAACATATTTTACGCCATCTTTTTTCCACGTTTCTAAATCGCCAGTTGTAGAACTTCTTGAGCCAATATCTGATACTGCTGCCAAAGAAATTACTTTTTTAATTCTTGCATCTTCGTTGGCTTTTATCAACACAATTCCTCCTCCTCTACTATGTCCAATTACAGAAATATTGTTAATATCAACTTCTTTTTTATATTTTTCTTCGGATGAAATCCAATCTAAAACACTTTCTAAATCATCTAATTCTTTAGTATAATTGTTATTACCAAAAGCTTCTAAATCTGGAAAATCAATTGGATTTTCTGGAGTTCCTCCATTATAAGCAAAATTAAATTTTATAAAGAAAAACCCAGCTTTTGCAAATTGTGTTGCCATTAAATTCCAAGCTCCCCAATCTTTAAAACCTTTATATCCATGACAAAAAATCACTACTTTTTTAGGCTGATGATCATCAACATAAAAAACGTCGGTTACAATAGGTTTTTGGTGTTTTCCATCAACTAGTATGTTTTTAATTGTCTTCATTTTTCTTTAAATAAATAGTTTTACTGTTGTAAAAACAGCGACAAACCCTGTTAAAATAGCTAAAATTAAATTGATGTCTTTTGTAAGTTTCCCTGTTCTTTTTTGGATTGTTTTTGCAAATTTTCCATATAAAAAAAGGATATAATAACTACCAATTACAGATCCTAAAATAAAAGAAATTATCGAGAAAACATCAAATCCGAAAAGATTAAAAGACTCTAACAACACTGCTATTCCACAGAAAAAAGGAATGGCAAACATATTTAAAAGTGATAATGTAATTCCTGTTAAAAAAGGAGTTTCTTTTTTTGATGTTATCCCTTCAACTTGAATTTTACTTTTTTTAGATTCTCTATAAAAATAAAAGGATAAAAGGAAGAAAATTACAATTCCTGCTTTCTCTAAAGTTTCTAAAATTGAAGGGTTTTCAGTGATATATTTTGTTAAAATAATAGCAATATAAACTTGTGGAATTACTATGAAACATACTCCTAAAGCATATTTATTGGCTGCTTTTTCATCAATTTCTAAACTAACTTTTAAAGCAGTCATATTTAACATACTTGGAGTTATAGAACCCGTAAATGAAAAGAAAAATCCGAAGAAAAAAAGTAAAAATAAATTCAAGCTATATTATTGGATATACAAATATACAGCATTTGCAATTGCAACAAAACCTGTTAAACATCCTAAAATAAAATCCATTTTTGTGGCAATATATGTTAATTTATCCTCAATTTTATTAGCAACAATTGCATAGACAGCATATAATGTAAAAGACCCCATTGTTGAGCCTATTGAAAAATAAAATCCGTTTAAATAGGAATATTCAAAATACTCCAATCCTATTAAAAAGGAAATTGATGTAAAATAAAAAGGAATCGCAATTGTGTTTAAAGAAGACATTAAAATTCCATGAAAATAGGCTTTTGATTTAGGAATATCCTCTTTTTCTTTTTTCTCTTTTGATGTATAATGCAATCTAAAAAAATTGATGGATAACAAAAGCAAAATTCCTGTTCCTATTTTCTGAATTAAGGTAATATATTCTGAATTTTCCATTAAAATATTAGATAAATACGCCCCAATATTTGCCTGAAAAAATAAAACAGTTGCATACCCACCAATTAAGTAAAGTGCAGCTTTTACACCATTTCTTAAACTAAACTTTACCACTGTTAAATTTAAAAAACTGGGTGTTATGCTGCCTCCAGCAGCAATTATAAAACCCAAACCTATAAAAAGTAGAATATCCATATTTTTGTATATCAGCAAAAAAACAAAAAAACGCATCAATAAATTGATGCGTTTCCTTTTTATACTAACTTAATTACCTTTTTTAAACAACACCTTGAGCTAACATAGCATCTGCAACTTTTACAAAACCTGCTATATTTGCACCAGTTATATAATCTATAGAACCATCTTCTTGCTCTCCATATTGTACACAAGAATCGTGAATATCTTCCATAATATCTTTTAATCTAGAGTCTACTTCTTCTCTAGACCATGAAATTCTTAAAGAATTTTGACTCATTTC
>CAXBPL010000033.1:0-28849 GCA_963977615.1 uncultured Polaribacter sp.
GATGCAAAAGAGGGCTTAAATGATGTTGGTAATGATATTAAAGAAGGCTATAACAACACTAAAAATAGTGTAGCATCTGCTTTTGATGATATTAGAATACCAGAATTTGACGATGAAAAAGCTGAAGCACATTTAAAAAGTTATGCAGATTATGTAAAAATGCAAATGGATAAAGGTGCAGAAAATATAAAAAACTCTGAATTTACTCAGAAAACCAAAGAATTTGCAAAAGAAAGCGAAATCTATATGGAAAATTTAGGTGCAGATGCTAAAGCAGCATTTAAAGCAACAAAGGCAAAGATTGATGCAAAAGCTCAAGAAATTGAAAATGATTTTGAAGATTAATCTTCTTATTATATGTATAATTTAAAAAACGCTCAGAAATGAGCGTTTTTTTTATATAGTGTCTTTTTTAAGTTTATCAATCAACTCATCTAAAGTTGTGTAAAGAACAAACTCGCCATCTTTTATATAAGAAATTTCACCAGTTTCTTCTGAAACTAGTAAACAAACAGCATCTGTTTTTTCGCTAACCCCAATAGCAGCTCTGTGTCTTAAACCAAATCTTGCAGGTATTTTTGTACTATCAGAAACTGGTAAAACAACTCTTGTTGCAACCACATAATTATCTCTAATTATCGTTGCTCCATCATGTAAAGGACTGTTTTTAAAAAAGATACTTTCTAAAATTACTTCATTTACAAGCGCATTCATTGTATCTCCAGTATTTATTAAAAAATCTAAACTATTGGTTCTTTCAATTACCAATAAAGCACCAGTTTTAGTTTTAGACATATTTGCACAAGCTCTTACAATTGTATCAGTATCTACATCAGAGGTAATTTCTGTTTTAAGAAATTTAAGTTGTCTTAAGAAACTTCTTTTATTGGCAAAATTGGTGGTTCCAATCATCAATAAAAATTTACGAATTTCCTGCTGAAAAACAATGATCAAAGCAATTACACCTCCAGAAAGCAAATACCCTAAAATGCCACTTAACATTTCCATTTTTAAAGCTTGCGTAATTTTCCAAATTAGGAATATAAGAGCAATACCAATAAAAATGTTAATGGCAACTGTACCTTTTAATAATTTATATATGTAATAAAGTAATATTGCCACTAGCAAAATATCTAGCACATCTAAAAAAGAGAAAGGCACAAAATCTAACATGTAAATAGATTGGTTTTAGGTAAAAGTACTAATAAAATTTGTGAGTGCAATATCAATTATTTATTTCTGCATCAGAAATTAAAAGAGGATATTTATCTTTAATTATTTTAATTCTGTTTGCAACAGATTCATTACTGTAGTTCGATTTTTTATAAATATCCAACAAAGTCTCATAGTTTGTATTGTACATTTTTATAGCCAATTTATTTCTTAAAAAGGCATAACTTAAATTCAATTTGTCTAAAGTTGCAATGTAGGTTTCGTAACTGGTATTTCTATCGGTTTTTATGGATATGATTGCTTTTGAAGGATGATCTGAAGACGTTTCAATTCTATCTCCTTCACACCAATTACAAGGTTGCTGATTGCTATCAAAACCACCACCATTATCAATAAAATTAATTGCGATTTGTTTTAATTCTTTAAGTTCTATTATTTTTCCATCAACAAATAATTGGTTGTTAAAGTTGATGTTAACTTCTAATACGTTTTTCTCTTTAACGTCAAATGGAGTTTTGTGAGTTGGTTTTTCAGGAATTTTTTTGCTAATTCCTGCATCAACATCCATAGTTGTTGTAACTAAAAAGAAGATTAATAATAAAAATGCGATGTCAGCCATGGAACCAGCATTAATTTCAGGTGATTTTTTTCTACTCATAATTTCTAAAATTTAAAGTTATTAAAATTGATATTTCTTCTTGAAGTATTCAAGAAATTTTTAAAACTTGGTAAGTTGAGTTTTCGGCTTTAACATTTATTTAACAAAAAGAATGCCATAAAAAAAAGGGGTGTTTTTTGGTTGATTATTAAAAAACGAATTTGGCTATAAATACAATTCATTTTAACAATTCATTTTCAAATAACTCTCATTTGTTTTGTAGCTTTAGCATTTAAAACCAACTTTATAATGAAACAATATTTATTCCTTTCAATTTTTAGCATTTTTCTTTTTATAGGATGTAATTCATCCAAAGATCAAGAAGAAAAAAAAGACAAAAAAGACACCTATGTTGTAGATAATTACACAAAAAAAGAAGTAAATATTGTAATGAGAGATGGCACTAAACTCCATACTACAATTTATTCTCCTAAAGATACTTCAAAAGATTATCCTATTTTAATGCAAAGAACACCCTACAGTTCTGCACCTTATGGAGAAGGGATGAAAACCAAAATTGGACCAAATATTCATTTAATGAAAGAAGGAAATATTGTGGTGTATCAAGATGTTCGTGGAAGATGGATGAGTGAAGGCGTTTACGATAATATGCGTGCTTACATTCCGAATAAAAAAGAAAATCAATCTGATGAAGTTTCAGATACCTATGATACCATTGATTGGTTGGTTAAAAATGTAGAAAATAATAATGGAAATGTTGGAACTTGGGGAATTTCATATCCAGGTCATTATGCAACAATTTCTGCAATTGATGCACACCCTGCATTAAAAGCGGCTTCTCCACAAGCGTGTATTGGCGATTTTTTCTTTGATGATTTTCATCATAATGGAGCTTTTTTATTAAGTTATTTTAGAGCAATTTCATTATTTGGAACGTATAAAGACACGCCTACAGATTCTGCTTGGTATTCTTTTCCAAAGATGAACAGCCAAGATCAATATCAATTTTTCTTAGATAAAGGACCTTTAAAGAACTTAAATGAATATTTTCAATATGATAAATTAGATGTAAATGCAACAGCATCAAAAGATAAAATTGATGATTTTTTCTGGAAAGAAATTACAGAACATCCAAATTACGATTCTGTTTGGCAAAGCAAAGGCATTATTCAGCATTTAGACAAAGTACCAAGCTCTGTAGCAACTATGATTGTTGGTGGTTGGTTTGATGCAGAAGATTTATATGGTCCTTTAGAAACGTATAAAGGAATCGAAAAAAACGGAAAAGATAATTACAATACCTTAGTTTTTGGACCTTGGGATCATGGAAAATGGTCAAGAAATACAGTTAAAAACACAGTTGGTAATTACTATTTTGGAGATTCTATTTCTTTAAAATTTCAATCGGAAATTGAAACAAAGTTTTTTAATCATTTCTTAAAAGGAAAAGGTGATAAAAATTCAGGTTTGCCAGAAGCCTATGTTTTTGATTCAGGTAAAAAAGAATGGAAAAGTTACGATGCTTGGCCACCAAAAAATGTGGTAAAACAAGATTGGTTTTTATCAGAAAATCAAACGTTAACTTCAGATAAAAAATCTACATCAGCAGTAAAATTTATAAGTGATATAAAACGTCCTGTTCCTTATTCTGAAGATATAAAAACGGTTTTTACACCAAGAAAATATATGACAGATGATCAACGTTTTGCAGCAAGAAGACCAGATGTTTTAGTTTTTGAAACTGATGTTTTAACGGAAGATTACACATTAGCTGGCGATATTTTAGCAAAATTAAAAGTTGCAACAACAGGAACTGCAGCAGATTGGATTGTAAAAGTTATTGATGTGCATCCAACAGATACAAAAGAAGATAATGAAGGTTTACAAGACCATCTAAAAATGAGCAATTATCATTTAATGGTAAGAAGTGAAGTTTTACGTGGACGTTTTAGAAATAGTTTTGAGTTTCCAGAGCCTTTTGTGGCTAATAAAAAAACCGATGTAAATATAAAATTACAAGACGTTTTTCATACATTCAAAAAAGGACATAAATTACAAGTTCAAGTGCAAAGTACATGGTTTCCTTTAATCGATTTGAATCCACAAACCTATGTAGATAATATTTACAAAGCAGATGAAGCCGATTTTAAAACACAAACGCACACTGTTTTTACAGATTCTAGTATCGAGTTTTCTGTTATAAAAGATTAATTTTTATAGAGAGAAGAAGAGAGAAAAGAGAAGAGTAAAGAGTAAAGAGTAAAGAGTAAAGAGTAAAGAGTAAAGAGTAAAGAGAGAGGAAGTTTCGCAAATCCTATGTTTTCTATGTTTCTATGTGTTAAATTTTTAGAAACAGGAAACAGGAAACAGGAAACAGGAAACAAGAAACAGGAAGAAAGAAGAAAGAAGAAACAAGAAAAGAGAGACAAAAAAAATCAAACAAAGAGTTATTCAAATACAAAAAAATGAAAAAATCAATATTAATACTATTACTTGCCTTTAGTATCCAAATTAGCGCACAAGAAAAAGCTGTACCCGTTTTTAAAGATGGTGAAGCACAAATTGTAGAAGCTTTTAAAGATTCAGAAAAATGGATTCGTCATGATTTGTGGGTAGAAACTACTTTCGATTCTGATGGAGATGGAAAAATGGACAGAGTTCATGTAGATGTAACCAGACCAGAACAAACAAAAACGGAAGGTTTAAAATTACCCATTGTGTATGAATCTAGTCCTTATTATGCAGGAGTTGCCAATGGTGGTTCTGAATTATTTTGGGGCGTAAAACATGAATTGGGAGAAAAAGTTCCAAATCCTGTGCATGTAGAAGTGCAAAGAACAGGAAAAAGACCAATTATATCAAATTCACAAATTTCAACTTGGGTTCCAAGAGGTTATATTGTTGTGCATTCTTCATCTCCAGGAACTGGTTTGTCTGATGGAGCACCAACAGTTGGTGGTAAAAACGAATCGTTAGCGCCAAAAGCTGTTATAGATTGGTTAAATGGACGTGCAAAAGGGTTTTCATCAAGAGAAGGAAGTGAAACTGTAACTGCATTTTGGTCAACAGGAAAAGTAGGTATGACTGGTACTTCTTATAATGGAACAATTCCTTTAGCAGCTGCAACAACTGGTGTAGATGGTTTGGAAGCAATTATTCCAGTTGCTCCAAATACATCATATTATCATTATTATCGATCAAATGGTTTGGTACGTTCTCCTGGAGGATATTTAGGCGAAGATATAGATGTTTTATACGATTTTATCCACAGTGGAAAAGAAGAAAATAGAGCGAGAAATAATAAGCTTATTAGAGACACAGAAATGGCAAATGGTATGGATCGTATTTCTGGTGATTATAATGATTTTTGGGCAGGAAGAGATTATTTAACTCAAATGAAGCCTATGAAAGCAGCTTTATTGATGTCTCATGGTTTTAATGATTGGAATGTTATGCCTGAACATAGTTACAGAATTTACAAAAAAGCAACAGAAATGGGGTTGCCAACTCAAATATTTTATCATCAAAATGGTCATGGAGGTCCACCACCAATAAAAATGATGAATCGTTGGTTTACACATTATTTGCATGGAATTGAAAATAACGTTCAAGAAGATGCAAAAGCTTGGATTGTAAGAGAAGATGATAAAATGGATGCACCAACTGCCTACAAAGCATATCCAAATCCTGAAGCAAAAGATGTTACTTTTTATTTGAACGGAAATGCACCACAAGCAGGTAATTTATCAACGGATAAAAATACAGCAAAAGGCAAAGAAATATTGGTAGATAATTACTCATTTTCTGCAGAGTCTTTAGCAAAAGCAGCTTATACAAATCATCGTTTGTTGTATGTAACTCCAACTTTAAAAGAAGATGTTCATATTTCAGGAACAGCTACTATTACCATAAAAGCAGCAAGTTCTAAAGCTGCTGTAAATTTATCTGTGTATTTGGTTTCTTTACCTTGGAATGAGGGAAGAAGAACTAAAATTACCGATAATATTATTACACGTGGTTGGGCAGATCTACAGAATTATAAATCACTTTCAAAAAGTGCTCCTTTAAAAGTTGGTGAGTTTTACGAAATGACTTTTGAATTACAACCAGATGATCAAATCATAAAAAAAGGACAACAAATTGGTTTAATGATTTTTTCTAGTGATTCTGAATTTACATTATTACCAAAACCTGGAACTGAATTAACTGTAGATTTAGCAGGTACAAAAATTACAATTCCTATTGTTGGAGGAGAAGCTGCTTTCAATAAATCAGTAGAGTAATTTTTTTATGAAAACAGTAATTTTCTTTTTGATGTTTTTTTCAATATCTTCATTTAGTCAAGATATAAAGAAACATCAATGGGAAAATAGGATTTTATTAGTTTTTACTGATGATAAAAAATCAGATAATTTTAAGCATCAAATAAAAATTTTATCAGAAAATAAAAAAGAATTAGCAGAAAGAAAATTAGTTATTTATCAATTTACAGAAAATTATTTTACGACTGATTTTAGCGAAGTTTGGTTTTCATCAAACTCTATGTTCAAAAAATACGTAAATACTAATGATAGTTTCAAAGTACTATTGTTGGGTTTAGATGGTGGTATAAAATTAGAACAAGATAAAATTTTATCACTTGAAAAATTATTTACGATTATTGATGGAATGCCCATGAGAAGAAGTGAACTATAAAGCAAAAATTAACCTTTTATTTATGACTGAAAAATTAATTTATGGTATTCAACAAATTGGTATTGGAGTTCATAATGCAGACGCAGCTTTTAAATGGTATGCTAAAAATTTAGGAGCAGATGCATTAATTTTTGATGATAGTAATGAAGCTACATATATGGCAAAATATATGGGAGGTAAAGCTAGAAAAAAACGGGCTTTATTAGCTTTGAATATGCAAGGTGGAGGAGGTTATGAGATTTGGCAATTTACCAACAGAAAACCATCAAAACCCATAAATAAATTTAAAATTGGTGATTTAGGAATTCATTTTCCTGTAATTAAGACAAAAAATATATCAGCTACTTTTAAGCGATTAAAGGACGCAAATGAAAATATAGTATCAGAAATTGTCATAGAACCAGATGATAAAAAATCATTTTATTTAAAAGATCCTTTTGATAATATTTTAAAAGTTAAAGAATTTTCTTCTTTTTATGCTGATAAAAAAAACGATGTTGGAGGTGTTTTTTCTGCAGTGATTGGTGTTTCTAATATTGATGAATCTTTGGAATTATATGCTAAAGTTTTAGGATATGACACTGTAATTTATGATAAAACTGCTGTTTTTGAAGATTTAGCTTCTCTAAATAATGGAGATAAAAAGTTCAGAAGAATTTTATTAGCACATTCAGAAAAAAGAACTGGAGGTTTTGCTAATTTATTTGGCGAAAGTCAAATTGAATTAATTCAAGTAATTGAAAACGAGTCTGATAAAATTTTCGAAAACAGGTTTTGGGGAGATTTGGGGTATATTCATTTGTGTTTTGATATTAAAAATATCCAGCAATTAGCTAAAGAATGCTCAGATATAAAAGTTCCATTTCAAGTTATTAGTGGAGAATCTTTTAATATGGGAGATGCAAATGGTCATTGGGGTTATATAGAAGATTTTGACGGAACTCTCATAGAATTTATTGAAACGAATAAAGTTCCTTTGGTAAAAAAGTTGGGTATTAACATCAACCTAAAAAATAGAAACCCAAAGAAACCATTGCCAAATTGGATGATAAAAGCAATGAATTTAAAACGAGTAAAAGATTTTAAATAATTACGATAAAATTTTTGTGCTTTAGATTCCAAGTCAAATTATACTTTTAGCTCTAAAAGTTTTTGAAATAAGTTTCGAAAAAAAGATACTTTAAATTCTATATAATAATCACTTATAAACTTCTATTTTTGCCAAATGTTTAAACCAAGAATAGAGTTAGAGGATGACGACTTTTATTTAACACCTGAAGGCTACAAAGTTTTTACTGAGAAATTTCATAGAAAAAGAGGTTATTGCTGCAAAAGTGGTTGCAGACATTGTCCTTATGGATATGATAAAAAAACAGATACTTTTAAATAATAGTGACTTTTGAGTAAGAAACGTTTCCAATTAATAGTGAACATAAATTTTAGAAAATGATAAAAAGAATTATAGTTTTAGTAATTGCAATTCAATTTGCAGGTTGTGCAGAGTTACAAAAAATAGCAAGTCAATTACCAAATGGAGGAGGTTTAAGTCAGGCTCAAATTGGTAATGGTTTAAGAGAAGCGTTAGATCAGGGTATTAGTAATCAAGTAACCAAATTAACTTCTACAGATGGTTTTTATAGAAACGATTTGGTAAAGATTTTATTACCAGAAGAATTACAAGCTGTAGATAAAGGTTTGCGCCAAATTGGTTTAGGAAATTTAGCAGATGAAGGAATTAAAGTGTTAAACAGAGCTGCAGAAGATGCAGTTAAAACAGCAACTCCAATTTTTGTGAATGCCGTAAAAGAAATTTCTTTTAATGACGCAAAAAATATTTTATTAGGAGAACAAAATGCAGCAACTTCATATTTACAATCTAAAACGAACCAAAGTTTATACAATAGCTTTAGTCCAGTAATTAATGATTCTTTTGCCAAAGTTGGTGCAGATAAAGTATGGAGTAATTTAATTACGAGATATAATTCGATTCCTTTTGTAAAAAGTGTAAACCCAGATTTAACAGCATATGTAACTGAGCAAGCTTTAAAAGGAGTTTTTACGATGATTGAAGTTGAAGAAAAAGGAATTAGAGAAAAAGTTGGTTTAAGATCTACAGTATTATTAAAGCAAGTTTTTGCTTTGCAAGATAATAAGTAGGGTTTTAAAAATTATAATATTTTGAAGGTTAGTTATTTAAGTATAATTAACCTTTTTTTATTTTAGGTTGTATTGTTTATGTATAGGTACCCTTAACATAGTTTTAATGAAGCTATTTGTATTTTTGTTACTTAATTTAGAAGCATGAAGAATTTTTACATTTTAGGATTTTTATTTTTAAGCATCAATATATTTTCTCAACAAAACATTCAAGATGATTTTGAAGGTAATGGAACAATTACTTCTTGGTCAGGTGATGATTGTGATATAAATACGAATTATTCGAACCCATTTAAAACCGGAATTAATACATCCGATAAAGTTTTACAATATAATGATACAGGTGGTTCATATGCAAATATTCGTTTTGACACTTCTTCAAATTTAGATTTATCAGTAAAAAATACATTTTCCATAAAAATTTATGTTTCAGCTTCTGATGTTACAGGGAGTCAAGAAAATAAAGTTTCGCTTAAATTACAGAATAACAAATTAGCAGAACCTTGGACAACTCAAACTGAAATTATAAAGCCAATTGTTTTAAATAGCTGGCAAACAGTAGAGTTTGATTTTAAAAATGATGGTTATATCAACTTAAATGCTGCTTCAGGTGCACCAGTTTCTAGAGCCGATTTTAATAGAGTTTTAATTCAAATTAATGGAGAAAATAACAAAGATCTTGTAACTGCTTATATTGATGATATTGCTTATTACGAATCTACTTATGTTAACCAAGATCCAGTTTTCGACCAGTTAGTTTGGTCAGATGAATTTGATGGCCAATCTGGAGTTTCTGTAGATTTAGATGATACAAAATGGTTCAAACAAACGTATCCATTTTTGGGTGGACAATCTTGGGCAAATGGAGAAGTTCAACATTATACAGATAGAATGGAAAATTCTTACATAAGTAATGGAACTCTAAAAATACTAGCAAAGAAAGAAACGTATACTAACAATAACAACGTAACTAAAAATTATACATCTGCAAGATTAAATTCTAAATACGCATTTACGTATGGTAAAGTAGAAATTAAAGCAAAAATGCCCTTTGGTGTTGGTACATTTCCTGCACTTTGGATGTTAGGTCAAAATATTACAGAAACAGGTGGTTATTGGGCAGCAACTCATGGAACAACAGCTTGGCCAGATTGTGGAGAAGTGGATATTATTGAACATTGGGGAAATAATCAAGATTTCGTGCAAAGTGCACTTCACAACAGATCTAGTTTTGGTGGAACTGTAAATAAAGGAGGTCAGAAAATTACGAATGCATCTACAGAATTTCATGTGTATGCAATAGAATGGAGTGAAGAAAAAATGGTTTTTAGTGTTGATGGAAATGTTCATTACACTTATAATCCATCAATCAAAAACATAGAGAATTGGCCTTATTCTGCACCTCAATATTTATTATTTAACGTTGCTATTTTGCCAAATATAGCTGCTGGATTTACTGAAAGTGCTATGGAAGTTGATTATGTTAGAGTTTATCAAGAATCTACTGCTTCTGTGTCTAAAAATGATAATTTATTAGAAGTAACGCTTTTTCCAAATCCTGTAAATAACGAATTAAATATTCAATTTTCATCTAATTTAAATGCAATAAAAGGGACTATTTATACAGTTACTGGTCAGAAAGTTCAAGAATTTTATCAAAAAGATATTGCTAAAAAAATTGATGTTTCCAACTTAACTAAAGGTATTTATTTTTTAAGGTTAGCTTCAGAAAAAGGAACGTCATTACATAAAATTATAAAAAAATAATTTTTAAGGACTTATTTGTTAGGTGATTAAAAAAATATATGTATATTTATTTTTTAATCCTCCATATATATGTCACGTTTACTACAATTAGAAAAGTATAAAAATCACCTACAAAAGAGCTATGTAAGTTTAGTAGAAAAATCTGATAATTATCGATTTATAGACGAATCGATTAGTGATTTAGCAGCTTTTAAAGCAATGAAACTTTCAGAAAAATTAAATCAAGTTTATTATTTAGATCAAGAGATACAATACAGCAATTAACTTTCAAGTTGATAGTGTAATTCTTTAAAATAATCAAAAGCTTTTAGCAATCTTGAGCCATACCAGGAAAAATATTCTCCGTTTACTAAAATTATTTTTGTAGATGGAAATTGTTTTTGGAGTTCAGTAATATGTTTTGTTTTAAAAGGATAAGGTTCTGAAGATAAAAAAATACAATCTATTGTTTCTAAATGATGGAGTTCTTTTAGTTCGATTTCAGGATATCTTTCTTGTGTTCTAAAAACGTTTTCGAATTTATTTGTGTCTAATAAATAATCTATAAACGTATTATTTGCAGCAATCATCCAAGGTTTTCTCCAAATAAAGTAAGCAACTTTTTTAATGTTTTTACTTTCGATAAAACTTAAAAAATCATTGTGTTTTTTAAGGATATTTAAAATAATGTGTTTGGCTTTTTCTTCACAAGAAAATATTTTTCCATATTGATGAATCAACTCTAAAGTATCTGCAATTGTGTAGATGTCAGAAACATGCGTTGCTGAGATTTTTCTACAATTCTCAACAATTTCTTTGGTATTTTCTTCTTTATTACAAAGAATAATATCTGGTTGAAGTGTTTTTATTGTATCAATTTTGATATTTTTTGTACCCCCAACAATCATTTTTTCTTCAATTAAAAAACTGGGGTGTACGCAAAATTTAGTAATACCAACAATTTGTTCTTGTAAACCTAAATCTACCAACAATTCTGTAATACTTGGTACTAAACAGATAATTCTTTGGGGAGTATTTTTTATTTCAAAAACGGTATTTAGTTGGTCTTTGAATTCCATAAAATTAACTTAAAATAATTTCCATTTCAGATTGAAGTTCTTTCGCTTTTTGGGCTGCTACTTCTGCAAAATCATGTTCTATCGAAGCATAAATTATTCCTCTAGAAGAATTAATTAACAAGCCAATATTTTCTGACAAACCATATTTACAAACATCTTGTAAATTTCCACCTTGAGCACCAACTCCAGGAACTAATAAAAAAGAATTGGGTATGATTTTTCTGATCTTTTTCAAAGTTTATTTCTATAAAATTTAGTTATTGAATTAAATAATATTATTTATTTGTAAAGTTAATTTAAAAATTAATAAAAACTTTATAAATATTTATTTATCAGGAATATGTTATAGTTACTGATCATAATGTCTTAAAAAAAAACTTTTAACTCATATCTGACTTCTTACTTGATGAGTTAAGACTGTTTCTGTTCTAGTTTTTTTTTGTATTATTTTATTTTCAAAGATTTTCATAAATTTATAGTAATAATTTAATCATATCAGCTTTTTATCGATAAATATTAAAACTTAAGTCAATAATATTTTTTATTTTAAGAAAATTTTAAGAAATTTGGAGAAACTAATTCAAATAAATAAATGATGAAAACAAAGTTCAAAAGATTTCTAACGCTATTCTTAGCATTAGTTGTGCAAATCACATTCGCACAAGAAAAAACAGTTTCTGGGACTGTATCTGAAACTTCGGGGCCTTTGCCTGGAGTGAGTGTTTCTGTAAAAGGAACAGTAAACGGAACTGAGACAGATTTTAATGGTAAATATACTATCAAAACAAAACCTGGAGACATGTTAGTTTTTAGATACCTTGGGTATAAAACTGTTGAGAAAAAAATAGGAAACTCTAACGTAATTGATGTTTCTCTAGAGGAAGATTTAAGCGCTTTAGATGAGGTTGTTATTGTGGCTTATGGAACACAATCTAGAGCTTCATTAACGGGTTCTGTTAGTGTTATTGATGCCAAACAAATAGAAGCAGCAACTTTTTCTAATCCTGTAAAAAGTTTAGAAGGTTTGGTTTCTGGTTTGAGAATTATTCAAGCTGATGGCCAACCTGGTTCTGATCCTATTATTAGAATCCGTGGATTTGGATCAATAAATGCAGATAGCGCTCCGCTTATTGTATTGGATGGAGTACCTTATACTGGTAGTTTAAATAGTATTAATCCACAAGATATTGCTTCTACAAGTGTTTTAAAAGATGCGTCTTCTACTTCTCTTTATGGTAACAAAGCATCGAATGGTGTTTTATTAATTACAACCAAAAAAGGAAAGAAAAATAGAACATTAGTTAGTGTAGATACAAGAATTGGAATCACACAAAGAGGAGCAAAAGACTACGACGTAATCCAAACGCCTGGTGAATTCTATGAGTCTTATCATAGTGTACTTGCAAATTCTGAATTTTATGCTCAAGGTCAAGCAGGAACGCCTGTTACTATAGGTCAAGCAAGACAAACAGCATCGAATAACTTAATTGGAGCTTTAGGGTATAATTTATATGATGTGACTGACGAAACTTTAATTGATCCTTTAACAGGTAGATTAAATCCTTCTGCTAATCTTTTGGTAAATGATAGATGGGAAGATGCTTTATTTAGAGATCGAGCAACTTTTAACTCTACCAATGCTAATATATCTGGAGGTTCAGAAAATACAACTTATTACTTTTCTTTAGGTACAGAAAATAATAATGGTTATACTGTAAGAAGTAATTTTAAAAGACACACTGCACGTCTAAAATTTACGGCTGATAATATCGCTAAAGTTATAACTTTAACAGGAGACGTTTCTTACGCAAAATCTTACAGTCAAGCAGTACCAAATGATGGTTCTAGTAACTTTGCTAATGCTTTTTTCTGGACAAGAAGAATTGCACCTGTTTTTCCAGTGTTTCAATATGATGCTAACTGGAACCCAATTTTAGATCCAAACAATCCAGGAGGTCGTGCTTACGATTTTGGAGTTCCTCAAGATTTTGGTGGAGGAAATATAAGAGGCCCTAGAAATTATGCTCCAGGAGAACACCCTCTTGCTGTAATCGAAAATACAACTCAAACAAATGAAAGAGACAATTTTAATATCGCTTTTAGAGCTAAGGTTGACTTACCTTTTGATATAAAGTTTGAATATGTAGCAAATCTTTTAACAGAAATAGACCAAGGTACTGATTTTACCAAACCTGGTGCTGGTGCTTTTGCAGCATCTAATAATGGATTGTTAACGAATAATAGAAATAATTTTTCTGCATTTACGAATCAACAGCTTTTAACCTGGAAAAAAGATTTTGGTCGTCATAGCTATGATGTTCTTTTAGGGCATGAAACTTATGAAGAAAAATTTACTACTTTAGGTCTTACAAAATATAATATTGTAGGAGGTTTTAGTCCAATACTAGATAACACTTCTAAATATATTAGTGCTAGTAATTATAATACAAAATACACTACTGAGGGATATTTCTCTAGATTTATCTACGGATTAGATGATAGTTATTATCTTAATTTAACAGGTAGGTATGATGCGTCTTCTGTGTTTGACCCAAATGTTCGTTGGGGTGCATTTTGGTCTGCAGGTGCTTCTTGGGTAATTAGTAATGAAGATTTTATGAAAGATATATCTAATACAGTTACCTATGCAAAATTGGCAGCTAATTATGGTACTACTGGTAACGATAGAATTTTTTATCCTGGAACAGGAACAAGAAATCTTGTAGCTTATGAAAATCAATACTTGGTAGATGAAAATAATGAAGAATTAACGGCACAACTACTGTATCTAGGAAACGATCAATTAACTTGGGAGAGAGCAGCTAGTTTTGATGTTGCTTTAGAGATGAGTTTATTAAATAGAGTAAATTTATCTTTAGGATATTACAGAAAAGTATCTAATGATCTTTTATTTAATACACCACTTCGTGTTTCTTCAGGAAATCCATCAATACCAGAAAATATTGGTTCAATGGTAAACAGTGGTCTTGAAGTTGAAGTTGCTTGGGATGCTGTAAAGAAGGAAAAATTAAATATAAATATTAATGCAAACCTTTCTACGTTGAAAAACGAAATCACTAAACTTCCAGTAGGAAGAGATTCCATTCAAAGCGGAAGTTTCCGAAGAGTAGTTGGAAGAAGTATTTTTGACTATTTTATGAGAAAATCTGCACCCGTAAATCCAGCAAATGGTAATGCTAGATGGTATAAAGTAGACCCGGCTACAGGTGAAGATGTAATTACAGAAGTATATTCTGAAGCTGATAGATATTTCTTAGATAAAAAAGCAATACCAGCAATCACAGGTGGTTTTGGTACCAATGTTCAAGTAGGTAATTTTTCATTAGCTGTTCAATTTGCATATCAATTAGGAGGTTATGGTGTTGATAATGAGTATTATGGTTTGTTGGGAGCAACTACAAACGTAACTAATTTTGCTGATTATGACAAAACTTGGACTGTAGATAATCCAACAGCAAGTTTGCCAAGGGTGGACCCATTAGAACCTGATCAATATAGATTTACAGATCTGTATTTGGTAGATCAAAGTTATTTAAGTATTAGTAATATCAATGTTGGTTATTTATTCCAAAATGAAACGATAAAAAAATACAATATAGATAGTATTAGATTGTATGGTACAGTAAACAATGGTTTCTTGTTATATAGTGCAAGACAGGGGTATGACCCTCGTTTAAATTCAGTTGGTTCATCATCTGCAGAATTTGGTGCTAACAGAACTATTTCAATGGGATTGAATATAAAACTTAATTAAATATAATATTATGAAACGAAATAATTATTTAAAAATAAAAAACATAAAATACTTCGCATTGCTTTTTATAGCTGCATTTGGTATTTCATGTGCTGATTTAGATCAAAATTTTGAAGATGAAAGATACCTAACGACCACTCACTTCAATGAAATTTCAGCATCTGGAGGTACTGTTGGTATAGAAGCCATCGATGGTGCTATTTTATCTTACTTCAGAGATGGAGAAGATGGTGAAATTGAGTTTGGTATGAAGTCCATCGATCTTGGAATGGATTTGAGAAGTAATGATATGGACATGAGTAGTAGCACTTGGTATGGTGCTTGGAATAGATATGATAATACTATTTTAACATCTGGAGATAATGATTTTATTTGGACGTTTTTCTATAGAATTATTAAAGATGCTAATGAAGTAATTAATTTAATTCCTGATACTGTTACAGATGAAAATGTACTTGCATTTAAACATAAGGCTTATGCTTATAGAGGTATTGCTTATTTTTACTTGTTAAGAATATATCAACACACAAGAGCAGCTGATTCAGAACTTTCTATTCCATTTAATAATGGTGCAGCACTTGGTTCTCCAAAGATGCCTGTGGCAGATGTGAAAAAACAAATTCTTGACGATTTAACATTAGCTTATGATGGATTAAAAAACTACAGTAGACCGAGCGTAGAAGTAGTAGACGCAAATGTAGTAGCTGCCTACTTAGCGAGATATCATTTAACATATGAAAACTGGTTAGAAGCAGAAAATTTTGCTGACATTGCAATGAAAGTCGGATCTTTAAATACTGATGTAATGCATGGTTTTGACGAAATTTCTTTATCAGAAACAATATGGGGTGCAGAAGTAACTGCAACTACCTCTGAAGTATACCAAACTTTCTTTTCTCATATCAGTCAAATAAACGATGGATATAGTGGATGGAATCATTTTAAAACTGTAAATTCTAATTTATATAATTTGATACCTGATACTGATAGAAGAAAACAATGGTTCTCAGACCAACAGTATTCTTCAGGCGTAGTGATTGTTCCAGGTACATGGACACATTATAACATAACACCTAAGTATACTAGTTTAAAATTTATAGCACAGCCTGGACCTGGTATATTTATTGGAGATTATATTTATTTAAGAAATGCAGAATTTTACTTAACCAAAGCAGAAGCATTGGCTAAGCAAGGTAAAGAAACTGATGCTCAACAGGTATTATTTGATTTGAACACCACTAGAGATGATGCGTACGTAAAATCTACAAAAACGGGTCAACCTTTAATAGATGAAATTTTAATGTATCGTAGAATTGAATTATGGGGAGATGGTTTAGCTTCTTTTGATATGGCTAGAAATGGAATTGGACTTGACAGAAAAGATGGAAGGGAAAACTTAGTTCAGCCAGGAGCTGATCTTGTAATACCTGCATTAGATCCTAAAATGATTTTTGAAATTCCTCAAAGAGAACTTGATGGAAATCCAGATATTAATTAAGAATAATTTTTTATAAAGTATAATATTAAACCAGAGAAATTATTTCTCTGGTTTTTTTTTTTTTGAACAAAACTTTGGTTTATAAAATTAACGGATTCCATAAATCTATTAATTTAAAGTAATATTTGGCAGTTAAAATCCTTATAAAAACATGAAAATGAATAAGAAATGAATTGGTAATAATATTTAGGAGATTTTAAAAACAGAATCCCATAGACGATTTTTATCGAAAAAAAATATTACAGTGTTATTAAAAGTTAATTGATGTGATTAACTTAAAATAATTTCCATTTCAGATTGTAGTTCTTTCGCTTTTTGGGCTGCTACTTCTGCAAAATCATGTTCTTTCGAAGCATAAATTATTCCTCTAGAAGAATTAATTAACAAGCCAACATTTTCTGACAAACCATATTTACAAACATCTTGTAAATTTCCACCTTGAGCGCCAACTCCTGGAACTAATAAAAAAGAATTGGGTATAATTTTTCTGATTTCTTTAAAGTATTCGGCTTTGGTTGCACCTACAACATACATTAAGTTTTCAGAATTTTTATAGGTTTTAGAAGTTTCTAAAACATGTTTATATAATTCTTTTTCGTCAATTTTTTTAGTTTGATAATCAAAAGCACCTTCATTAGATGTTAAGGCTAATAAAATGGTGTGTTTATCTTTAAAAGCTAAAAAAGGTTCTACTGAATCTTTACCCATATAAGGAGCAACAGTTACAGAATCGAATGCTAAATCGTTAAAAAATGCTTTGGCATACATGGTTGAGGTGTTCCCAATATCACCACGTTTTGCATCAGCAATTGTAAAAATTTCTGGATGTTTTTCATTGATGTATTGAATCGTTTTTTCTAAAGATTGCCAACCTTTTATTCCATACGCTTCGTAAAAAGCTGTATTTGGTTTGTAGGCCACACATAAATGATGAGTAGCATCTATAATGGCTTTGTTAAACTCGAAAATTGGATCTTCTAAAGCTAGTAAATGCGTTGGAATTTTATCTAAATCTACATCTAAACCAATACATAAAAAAGATTTTTTTTGATTTATTTGTGATACTAATTGTTGTGTTGTCATTACTTTTACTTAAAGTTTTACAAACATACTATTTTTAACTTTTAAGATTCGTTAGTTATTCATTTTAATTAGCATATTTCATTATGAAAAAAATATTTCTTTTATTAATTATCGTTTTTGTGAGTTGTTCAGATGATCCTAAAGAATTTTCGGAAGAAGCAAATCTGGAAATGTTAATTGGTTTAGATGATTCTAAAATTACGTTGAGAGAGGTTTTATATCAACAAAAAGGTAAAAAAATATTTATTGATGTTTGGGCTTCTTGGTGTAAAGATTGTATTGCAGGTTTTCCTAAAGTAAAGGAATTACAGAAGGAATTTCCTGACGTTGTATTTTTATTTTTATCAGTAGATATTAGCAATCCTTCTTGGAAAAGAGCCATTGAAAGATACAATTTAGTTGGTGAACATTACAATTTGCCAAAAGGAATGAATGAAGGCGATTTTGTAGATTTTGTAAACTTAAATTGGATTTCTAGATATATGGTTATTGATGAAAAAGGACAAATTCAACTTTTTAAAGCCACAGATCCATCAGATAAAAAAATTATAAAAGCATTAAAACAGGCTAAATAAATCGTTATAGTAAGTATTTATTTTAAAGAACGATAGTTGTTTTTCATTTTATTAAATTTACATCTTATAAAAAAGTATAAAATCATGAGACAAAAAATAGTAGCTGGAAATTGGAAAATGAATAATGATAAGGCTGAAACAAAAGCACTTATTAAAGGTATTAAAAAAGCGATTAAAAAATTATCTTTAAAAAACACCAGAGTTATTATAAGTCCTTCTTATATTAATTTATCTGCTGCTATTAAAAAGGCCGATAATTCTAAAATAGAAGTAGCTGCACAAAATATGCATCAATCAAAAAATGGAGCTTACACAGGAGAAATTTCTGCTGATATGTTAAAATCTATAAATATTGAAACTGTAATTATCGGGCATTCTGAAAGAAGAGAATATTTTAATGAAACAGACTCAATTTTAGCAGAAAAAATGGATGCTGTTTTAGCAAATGGTTTAGAAGCTATTTTCTGTTTTGGTGAAAAATTAGAGGAAAGAAAAAGCGACAATCATTTTGCAGTTGTAGAAAGTCAGTTAAAAAATGCGCTATTTCATTTAGAAGCAGCTAATTTTAAAAACATTGTTTTAGCTTACGAACCTGTTTGGGCAATTGGTACAGGAGAAACTGCAAGTCCAGAACAAGCGCAAGAAATGCACGCTTTTGTGAGAGAAACTATTAGTAAGAAGTTCGGAAAAGAAGTTGCTGATAATGTATCAATCTTATATGGAGGTAGTGTAAAACCTGCAAATGCAGAGGAAATTTTCTCTAAACCAGATGTAGATGGTGGTTTAATTGGAGGTGCATCTTTAAAAGCTGAAGATTTCGCTGCAATTATAAAAGCAATATAAAAATAATTTTATAGGAGTTTATTAACTAAACTTCTTTTAAAAACCAATAAATTTGCGTCAAGATTTAAATCTTGACGCATTTTTTTTATGATGGATAATATTTATATAGAATACAATTTTACAGTTTCGCCAAAAGAACCTGCAACAGAAATTTTAATTGCAGAATTAGGCAATGTTGGTTTTGAAAGTTTCGTGGAAAACGAAAACGGAGTAACAGCTTATATTCAAAAAAGTGAGTGGACACAAACTATTTTAGAAGATATTTTTGTAATAAATTCAGATGAATTTTCAATTGAATACAACCAAAAAGAAGTTGAGCAAACCAATTGGAATGCAGAATGGGAAAAGAATTTTTCACCAATTCAAGTAGATGATTTAGTGAGTATAAGAGCTCCTTTTCATGAAAACCCAAATTTGAAATATGACATTGTCATAGAACCAAAAATGAGTTTTGGAACTGGGCATCATGAAACTACACACATGATGGTGCAGCATTTATTACAATTAGATTTAGAAAACAAGAAAACATTAGACATGGGTTGTGGAACAGGAATTTTAGCAATTTTTGCTGAAATGAAAGGCGCAAAACCATTAGATGCTATAGATATTGATAACTGGTGTTATGAAAATTCTATAGAAAATGTTGCACGCAATAATTGTAGCAACATTGCTGTTTATGAAGGAGATTCAGCACTTTTAGTCAATAAAAAATACGATGTTATTATTGCGAACATCAACAGAAATATTTTATTGATGGATATAAAAGTATATGCAAATTGTTTAAATGATAAAGGCGTACTTTTATTAAGTGGTTTTTATCAGGAAGATATTCCTGTTATTGATGCAGAAGTTTCTCGATACAATTTAAAATTAGATACTTTTATAGAAAGAAATAATTGGGTTGCATTAAAATACAATAAGTTGTAATTTTACAAATATGAGTACAAAAGAAAAAATTCAGGAAGATGTTGATGTCTTAGAGCAAGAAGTTTTTCAACATGAAATTGTTTTACATAATGATGATGTAAATACTTTTGATCACGTAATTGATTCTTTAATAGATGTTTGTGATCATACTTTAGAGCAAGCAGAACAATGTGCAACTTTAGTACATTATAAAGGAAAATGTACAGTAAAATCTGGCGAACTTAAAGATTTGGAACCAAGATGCTCTAAATTATTACAATTGGGTTTATCTGCAGAATTGATATAATTATGGAAAATGTTTTAAAGTATTATGAATTCTCAGATTTTTTAAAAGATGAATCAAACGCATTTTCTGGCAACGAAATTTCTTTTACAGAATTAAATGAAACACATTTTTTAATTTTCGAAAAAAATAAAGAAGTTTATAATTTGTATGTTTCAAAATATAAGAACAAAAAAGAAATTGGTGTAGAACCACCAGAAATACTAGAATTACTCGTAGAAAATTACGACAAAAGTATTCCTGAACATAGGTTAGCAATCAAACAATATTTAAACTAAAACCGAGAAATTTCTCGGTTTTTTTTATTTTTTAAAAATAAAATGTGACTTCTTAAATAATACTGTGTCATATAAATAGAAAACAAAATTAAAGAAATAGGTATTCCCTAAATATCCCTTTTAAAATATTTTGAAAAAGAGTAAAGATAGTAGTAGTTAGTTTTTAACTAAGTTTGGTTAGACGAAAAAGTCCTTGACAGTTGTTAAGGGCTTTTTCTAGTTTTTAAAAAGTAGTTTTCTTTAATTTTTTAAAATTATTCAACAGAAATAAAAATTAGTACAAATAAATACAAGGGTTTTACTGTGTTATAGTTCTTAAATCGATAAAATTCAGCAAATTGTGTGTAAATAAAAAATCAGCAAATTCCAAGTTGTTTGGAAATTGCTGATTTTAGTAGTGACCATGCTAGGATTCAAACCTAGAACCTCTTGAGCCGTAATCAAGTGCGCTATTCAGTTGCGCCACATGGCCTTTTTGCGGGTGCAAATATAGTAGCATTTTTTTGAATTAAAAAGACTAATCTAATTTTTTATGCGTTTATTTTTTCTTTATAATCTGTTAAAACAATTTCTGCTTTTTCTAAGTCATTTTTTAGAACGTGAAGCTCTACAGAAGCTAGAGGTTGTCCAAAACCACCTAATCTAGCAGATTCGAAATTATCTTTTACACGATAATTAATGTTTTCTTTATCTAAAAGGTTTTTTAATCCGTTGATAATGATGTTTGTATCTGTAAATAATTTAACATATTCGTTTGCCATAATAGTGTTTTTTTAAATGTTAATCTAGTGCATTCATCGTTACAAAAGCTCTCCAGCCAATAATTGCTAATTGCAGTTTAGAGGCTTTAGAAATATCTAATTCTTTTTTTGTAAAAGAAGGTAATATTGCTTTGTTAATTTTGGCCAAGGTTTTAAAAACTTGCTTTTTCATTTAGGTTTACTTAGTCGTCAAATTTACTAAAAAATAACAATGCAATTTTAAGTAAAGTTGTATTCTTTTAAAGGTTAGAAAATAACAAGTATAATAATATCTGAAATAATTTTGATAATTTTTAAGGCGATAACAATCATAATAATAAGTTTATAAGTTAGTAAAATTAAGTCAATTGTGCAATTGTTTTTCGAATATAATGTTATCAAAACCTTGTAGCCAAACACTTTTAAAACAATCTTTCAGATTGGTTTTGTATTTAGAATAAAAAAAGTTATTATTGTTTTAATGTGTAGCTAAGTTTACTTGATTCTGATTAAGATATGTAATTAATAAACTTGTTTATTGTTTCATATTGTTATCAAGTAAAGGGGCTTTTTTGTGGGTTTTTTAAAAGTAAAGGAGAAACGATTATTTTTATACTAAAATTATGCTTTTTCATTTTTTTGATTTCATCATAAAGTGATAAAAATGTATCTTCGCGCAAAAGAAATTATATGAATTTTTTACTAATTGTTGGCGGTTTAATTTTGTTAATTTTAGGTGGAAACTGGTTGTTGAAATCTGCAGTTGCTTTATCTTTAAAGCTAAAAATATCCAAAGTTGTTATTGGTATGACAGTTGTTTCTTTTGCAACATCTGCACCAGAACTTATTGTAAGTATTAACGCAGCTTTAAATGGCTCATCAGATTTAGCTTTGGGAAACGTAATTGGTTCTAACATTGCAAATTTAGGCTTGGTTTTAGGAATTACGTTACTTTTAGGATCTATGACTGTTCAGAAAGGTTTTTTTAGAACAGATTGGCCAGTAATGATGATTGCCTCTGGTTTGCTCTTTTTCTTTTTAGCAAACGATAAGGTAATTGAACTCTATGAAGGTATTTTTCTATTTGCTTTTTTAATTATTTTCTTAATTTATCTTTTGCGTACTCAAAAAAATATAGATGTTGATGAAATTTTAGAAGAAGAAATTTTATTACCTAATTATAAAACTGCGTTCTTTTTGATCCTTGGAGCAATAGGTCTTTATGGAGGTTCAGAATTGTTAATAAGAGGTGCAACTTCTTTAGCCTTAGAATTTGGAGTTACAGAACGTGTAATTGGAGTTACAGTGGTTTCAATTGGTACAAGTGTGCCAGAATTAGCAGCGTCAATTATTGCAATTATCAAAAAAGAAAAAGCGATTTCTTTAGGGAATTTAATTGGTTCCAATATATTTAATATTTTGGCTGTTATTGGTATTACATCTATAATTACGCCAATTTCTCTTTCAGATGAAAGACTATTAACAAGCGATATTTATTGGATGTTAGGTATCTCATTTATTTTATTACCAATGGTTTTTATCCCTAAAAAATTCAATTTAAATTGGAAACATGGAGTTGTTTTATTAATAGGTTATGGTTTTTTTATTTACGCAACTTTATAAAAACGTATAAATTTTCTGTTGTTTAATACGAGTTAATTATGAGATATATCGCATTCATATTTATTTTATCATTCTTCATTTCTTGTAATTCAAATGATAAACGTCCATTAATGGGCGAAACTGAATATCAGCAAACATTAAATGCAAGTTTTAAAGATGCAACATCATCACCTTTAAAAAAGAAAGATTTAAAAAACTTTAAAGGACTCGATTTTTTTCCTGTAGATTCTTCTTTTATTGTGTTGTCAACATTTACAAAAATCGAAAATTCTCCTATTTTTAAAATGCCAACAAATACTGGCAGAGAACCCTTTTATAAAGAATATGGACTTTTAAATTTTACGATAAAAGGAAAAGAATTCCAACTTACTTTATATCAAGATCAAGATGAAACTTTAGATGAAAAATATAAAGACGATTTATTTTTACCTTTTACAGATACAACTTCTGGAAATGAAACGTATGGAGCAGGTCGTTATATAAACCTAAAAACTACAGATATAAATCCTGATGGAACTTTTATATTGAATTTCAACAATTCCTACAATCCTTATTGTGCTTATAACGAAAAGTTTTCTTGTCCTTTAACACCAAGAAAAAATCATTTAGATATAGAAATTAAAGCAGGAGTAAAGAGTTTTAAGAAGTAGCTTTTTTTGGAGCTATTTCCTGCTTTTCGCACTCGCTTTTTTTTATGCTGAATTTATTTCAGTATCTATTTATTTTAAAAACTAATTGTATTAATTCCAACAGATGCTGAATCGAGTTCAGCATAAAAAAAGAGCTCAAACAAAAGCTACAATCAGGGCTAACCCAGTTTATGGGCTTTTAAGTTTTTGTAAAAAGTAATCTGTAGGTTAATCTATTTTCTGAAATGAAAATTTCCCTTCCTTTAATATTTTGAAACTATAAATCAATAGAAATACTGCTTTTTGAATCTAATTCAATAGCATTAGCTAAAGCTTCTAAATGATGTTTTCTAACTTTTAATTTAGTTTCAGCATGTGCCTTCTTGTTTAGTTTTGTAAACATTTCTGCAACCTTAGTAGCTGTTGGCATTAAGTGATTTTCAGCAACAATCATGTCTAAAAAACCAGCTTTTACAGCATCTTTAGAGCTGAATATTTCTGCATTGTTTACACTTCTATTCAAATACACTTCAGACAAACGTGCTTTTGCAATGGCAATTCCTGCATTGTGCATGGTCATGCCAATCATAACTTCATTTAAACCTATTTTAAAATCGCCTTCAACTCCAATTCTGTAATCTACAGATAACAATAAAAATGCACCTTTTGCAATTGCATGTCCATTACAAGCCAAAATAATTGGCTTTGGGAAAGACAGCATTCTATGTGATAATTGAGAACCTTTTGTAACCAATTCCAGAGCAGCTTCAGGCGATTTTGTCATCACCTTTAAATCGAAACCACCAGAAAAAATTCCTTGAGTTCCTGTTAAAATTACAATTTTATCTTCTTGTTCAGCTTTATCTAAACCAGCATTGATACCAGCAACAACTTCGTGCGAAATTGCATTCGCTTTTCCATTGTTAATGGTGATAATTGCGTAATTTTCTTCAGATTGGTAGGCTACAAATTCGTTCATAATTCTTGTTTTTTTATACTCGACAATTTTCGAGCTGATATTTTTAAATCTTAATTATATAAACTTTACTAAATACATGCCTGCAAAAACAGCTAAAAAACCAATTACAAAACTTGCAATAGTATATAAAGCAAAAGAAGTAAAGTCTCCAGATTTTAAAAATAGATGATTTTCATAAGCAAATGTAGAGAAGGTCGTAAATCCTCCACAAAAACCAGTTGCTAATAACAACGTATGATTTTGAGAAATTGCGTCACTTTTTGCTGCATAGCCTAAAATAAATCCTATTAAAAGGCTTCCTATAATATTGGCAGCAAAAGTTCCATAAGGAATTCCGTTTTCGGAATTATTTAACCATTTGCCAATTACGTAACGTAAAACGCTACCAAAACCACCACCTATAAAAACCAGAATTAAATTTTTCATTATAGTTTTATGGCATCAATATCTCTCCAGTTTTTCTTTTCAACAATAGTTCCTTTGTTTAAAATTATAATACCTGGGTTTGATCTAATCATTGTTTTCAGTGTAGTTTCATCGCAAAATAAAATTTCAAAAGGAAGTTGATATTCATTTTTTGTCATTTGAATAATATCAGAAAAAGAAGCAGAAACACCATATACTTTATAGCCTTTTTGCAAAGCTTCGTCTGCTTTTATTTTAATTTCAGGAAAAGCTTCAAAATCAGACTTGTCTAAACTAGACATGATAACCAACATCACTTTATCCTCTTTTACAATTTGTGGAGCTAAATCATTCTGAGAATCTTCTAGCATAAAATCATGAATAGGAGGTATTTTTCCATCATTTTTATACTCCATTCCTTCAGGAATATTTTTGCCAATTGCATACGCTCTAAAATCGATAATTGGCAAGTGATTTAACACATAATAGGTAATAAAGCTAGAAATTAAAAGTGATACAATAACAATTAAACCAGGATTTGCTTTTGGTAAAACAGGCTTTATAAATCTAATTTTTGCACCAATAAAGAAAATTAAAATAGTTAAAATAACATCTTTTGTAAAGGTTTCCCAAGGAGTTAATTTTATAGCATCTCCAAAGCAACCACAATCTGTAACTTTATTGTAATAGGCAGAATACCAGGTTAAAAATAAAAAGAATAGAATCATTATTTTTAAAGAGTTCACTGTTAGTTTAGATCTCCAGCCTACTAATAAAGCAACTCCTAAAACAATTTCTGCAATAATTAAAAAGATGGCAAAAGGCAATGCATAAGGAATTAGAAACTCCAAATTTAAAACGCCTTCAGAAAAATATTCTTCGAATTTGTATTGAGAACCAATTGGGTCTACCAATTTTACAAAACCCGAAAATATAAATAAGGCTCCTACTATTATTCTTGCAATTTGGACTAGTAATTTCATTTTTTTTATTTTTTTGGATATTTATATTTTACTTCTTTCTCTTTTAAATTTAAATAATAAATTGAGAAATATAGTTTCTTTTTGATATCCTTGTAATCTTTTATAGAAAGTTTTTGTGTTTCTATTATAGTTAGTGTAGGAGACAATTGATTTGATAAATTAAAGTTTTCGTAAATATTTTTAAAGAAAAAATCATTATTTACTTCTCCAGTTTTTTTCATAAATTTTGGATATTCACCAAATAAATTCAAAACATACCAATCTCTTTTTTTAGGTTTACCTGTTATATCATTCCCAGTAACTGGATTTATCCAAATTTCTTTAAAAAAGGTGGAATCAATTTTTTTATAAAGCTTTTCTTGTAGCTTGTAGTTTATAGGGACTATAAATTCATTTTTTTTAGTTTCGTAATCTTTAAATGCTGTATTAATTCTTTCTTGATTAAAATTAAAGTAACATTCTTCTTTGGATACATTTTTATCTAAGCAAATTTGACTTTCAAAAAAATCAACAATTCTTGCTAAATTTTGCAATTCGTTGTCATTGAAAGATTCAGAAAGTAATTTATCTTCTTTCATTTCACTGTAAGTCAAATTTTCTTTTTTATCACAATTGATAAAAAGTAAGATTGATAAAAAGTAAATTAGTTTTTGCATCAAATAATAATTAAATATTAGTATAATTTGTCATTTCGATTTTAGGAGAAATCCCATAACAGTGATTTACAAAATTGTATGTCAAAATTTATAAAATGCTTTCTTAATTGTTTATAAATAAGAAACTCCCAATTTTGAACCTTAAATCTTAAACTTTGAACTTACTTTTGTAAATGTATCATCGCAAAAACAGCGTAATTAATCATGTCTTGATAATTGGCATCAATGCCTTCAGAAACGATTGTTTTACCTTTATTATCTTCAATTTGTTTTACACGTAATAATTTTTGCAAAATTAAATCTGTTAAGCTAGAAACACGCATTTCTCTCCAAGCCTCACCATAATCATGATTTTTATTCATCATTAATTCTTTGGTAATTTTGGTATGTTTATCATACAAAATAGTTGCTTGTTCTGTTGATAAATCAGGATTTTCTACAACACCTTTTTCTAACTGAATAAGTGCCATAATCGAATAATTGATAATTCCAATAAATTCAGATTTTTCTCCTTCATCAACTTTTCTTACCTCATTTTCTTGCAACTGTCTTATTCTTTGTGCTTTAATGAATATTTGATCTGTTAAAGATGGTAAACGTAAAATTCGCCAAGCAGAACCATAATCAGACATTTTTTTGATGAATAAACTTCTGCAACCTTCAATTACAGCATCATATTGTTTAGATGTATCTTGCATTTTTTCGTAAAAGTATTTGCGTAAAAATAGTAAAACTTAAACGCAATTCGTTTATTTTTACTCGGAATTTATCAACCTAAAATATTTTAGAATAATGAAAAGAATTGTTGTTTTTTGTGGATCAAGTTTAGGCTTTAATCCTATGTATAAACAAGCTGCAATTGAGCTTGGTAATTATTTTGTAAACAACAATATTGGTTTGGTTTATGGAGGAGGAAAAATAGGAATGATGGGAGCTTTATCAGACACAATTTTAGATCAAAAAGGTGAAGTTATTGGCGTAATTCCTAAATTATTAGAGAAAGAAGAAGTGCTGCATTTAGGAGTTGAAGAAATGATTATTTGCAAAAATATGAGCGAACGCAAAGTAATTATGAGCAAATTAGTTGATGGTTATATTACGCTTCCTGGAGGTTTTGGAACCCTAGATGAATTGTTTGAAGCGCTTACTTTAAGTCAATTATATATTGAACAAAAACCTGTTGGACTTTTAAATATCAATGGTTTTTTTGATGGGGTTTTAATGCAGCTTGATAAAATGGTGGAAGAAGGTTTTGTGAAGCCAGAAAATAAAAATTTGTTGATTGTTGAAAATTCAGTTGAAAAACTGTTAGAAAAAATGAACAATTACAAAGCACCAAAAATTAGTCACGTAATCAATAAAGTTGTAGTTTAAAATGACGATAAATTGTAAAGGAACATTAATCGATTTGTCATCACCTAAAGTGATGGGGATTTTAAATAGTACTCCAGATTCTTTTTATGATGGAGGAAAATACAAAGACGAAACTGCTATTTTAAAGCAAGTTGAAAAAATGCTTTTGGAGGGTGCTACTTTTATTGATGTTGGTGCCTATTCTTCAAGACCTGGAGCAAAACACATTGCTGAGGAAGAAGAATTACAAAGAATTGTTCCTGTAATTGATTTGTTGATAAAACATTTTCCTGAAATTATTATTTCTGTAGATACTTTTAGAAGCAAAATTGCATTAGAAACGATTAATTTTGGAGCAGCAATGATCAATGATATTTCTGGAGGTACAATGGATGCAAAAATGTTTGAAACTGTTGCTAATTTACAAGTTCCTTATATTTTGATGCACATGTTAGGAACTCCACAAAATATGCAGAAAAATCCTGTTTATAAAGATGTTGTGGAAGATATTATTTCCTTTTTTGCAGAGCAGATTTTTAAATTACATCAACTAAAATTAAACGATGTTATTATTGATGTTGGTTTCGGATTTGGAAAAACATCGGGTCATAATTATGATATTTTGAAGAATTTATCGCTCTTTAAAAGTTTAGACGCGCCAATTTTAGCTGGTATTTCAAGAAAATCGATGTTGTATAAAATGTTGGATATTTCTGCGCAAGAAGCTTTAAATGCAACCACTTCTGCAAA